>JAUIEL010000248.1 GCA_030428825.1 bacterium | reverse complement strand
TGCCTGGCTGGAAAAAGCGCGTTTGGAACAGGTGCTCGACCTGTGGCTCAAAGGTTATGCCGTCGACTGGGCGGCGCTGTGGCCGGGCGCGCGGCGCGGGCGAGGGCGGCGGTGCGGGCGCGGGCGGCGGCGCGGGCGGCGGCGCGGTCTCGATCGAGAGCGCGAAGACGGTGGCGGTCCAGACCGGCGGACAGATCCTCGCCCGGGGCGGGGACGGCGGCCGGACGACCGGCGGCGTCGGGACGAGCGCGTCGGGCGGCGGCGGCGGCGGCGGCGGCACGATCCGCCTCGCGTCGGCCGGGACCACGCCGTTCGCGGTCCGGGTCGACGGCCTCGCGTCGGCGTCCGGCGGCAGCGGCGGCCTCGGCTTCGTCGACGGCGGCGACGGCGGCGACGGTCGGGTCCGCTTCGAGAACCTCTCCGGGAGCCTCGCGGCCTCGAACTTCCCGATCGAGCGGGTCCAGCCGCAGGTCGTCGCGGGAGACCTCGGGTTCCTGCTGCCGGGGCTCGCCCCGTCGGTCGGCCAGTCCGAGTTCTACTGGACCAAGTCGCTGTTCGCGACGTACACCGGCTTCGTCGTCACGTACGACGCGACCAAGAACGGCTCGCCGGTCTCGCAGGCGACGTACACCTACGAGGACTTCCTGGCCGGCGTCGAGCCGCCGTTCACGATCACGTTCAACGACGCGCTGATCAACTCGGCGGGCGACATCGACACCAACTCGATCGACGACGACTTCGTCGACGACATCGGCTCGCTGAGCGGGCCGTTCATCCGGTTCCGGATCGTCCTCGACTCGACGGTCGACATCGACGGCGACGTCTACACGAACGTCCAGATCGATCAGGTCCGGATCACGATCGCCGGCTGACGACGCCGCCCCGTGACCCGGTCCCTCGCGGTCGGAGCCGTGCTCGTCGGCTCCGACCGTTTCCATGTCGGCGGGCTCTCCCTGAGCGGCGATCGGGTCGTCGAGCTGACCTCGCCGCCGACGCCGTCGTCCCGGCGGTTCGCGATCCCGGGGCTGCGGAACGCCCACGTGCACCTCGACCTCAGCCTGGTGCGGGGCGTCCCGCGCGCCGACGCGGGGTTCGGGGCGTGGGTGCTCGACCTCCTCCGGTGCCGGGGTCCGTTCGTCCCGACCGCGCTGCAGCGGGCGGCGGCGCACGGCGCGCGGGAGTGCCTCGCGAGCGGGACGACGGCGGTGATCGACGTCGACTCGTCGGGGGCGGCGGCGGCGGCGCTCGCGGCGAGCGGGTTGAAGGGGGCGGCGTGCCGGGAGGTCCTGGGTCGCCTCGAGCCGAAGGAGGTCGACGCCTGGCTCGAGGGGTTCGCCGGGTTCGCGCCGGGCGGGAGGGTGCGGCCGGGGCTGTCGCCGCACGCGCCGTACTCGACCTCTCCCGCGCAGTACCGGACGACCCGGGCGCGCGCGGAGCGGGACGGCCTGACCTGGACGACCCACCTCGCCGAGACCCGGGCCGAGCGAGAGCTCCTCCGGCGGGGGACGGGAGACCTGCGAGAGCTCCTCGACCGCCTCGGGGCCCCGCCGCCGTTCGGGGAGCCGCCCGGGCGGGGGCCGGTCCGGTACCTGCGGGAGCTCGACGGACTCCCGGCGGGCGGCGTCCTGGCGCACGTGAACCACCCGGAGGACGGGGACGCGGAGCTCCTCGCCGAACTCGGCGCCGTCGTCGTCTACTGCCCGCGCAGCCACGCCTTCTTCGGTCACCCGCCGCACCCGCTGCGGCGGCTCCGGGACGCGGGGGTGACCGTCGTCCTCGGGACCGACTCCCGGGCGAGCAACGCCTCGCTCTCGATGCTCGACGAACTCGCGTTCCTTCGCGCGGCGCGCCCGGACCTCGCGCCGGCGGAGCTGTTCGAGGCGGCGACGGCGCGCGCGGCGCCGATCGTCGACGGCGGCACCGGTCGTCTCGAGCCCGGCGCGCCGGCCGACCTGGTCGTCGTCGAATCGCCCGGAGGGCTGCCGAACGGCCTCGACGACGCCCTCGACCGGGTCACCCTCGGGGGGGTGCGCGTGGTCGCAACCATCGTTTCAGGCGTGGTTTGCCACGCGGCGCCCGACTTCGCTTCCGAGTTGCCGGCCTTGACTCCCCCCGGCGGCGGGTTATTGTCTGCTGATTCGTAGAGGTCGATCCAGACTCGGTTTCCGACGACGGCGGCCCCAGCAGGAGACGGAATGAGCTTGTCGTTCGAGGAGTCCGCGCGCCGATTCGGGGAGGTCCTCGATCGTCACCGCTCCTTCCTCCTCAGCGGACATGTCGACATCGACGGGGACTCCCTCGGCTCGATGCTCGGGATGCTCTACCACCTCCGCCGTCAGGGGAAGGACGTCCGGGCCCTCTGCTACGAGCCGATCCACGAGCGGTACGCGTTCCTGGGCGGCGACGAAGTGGTCGAGATCTTCGATCCGGCCCGCCACGCCGAGCTCGCCCGGTCGGTCGACGTCTTCATGATGTTCGACTTCTCGGCCACCAGCCGCATGCCCGGCCTCTGGCCGCTGGTCGAGGCGGGGAACGCCTACCGCGTCTGCGTCGACCACCACCCGGCCGAGTCGCTGCCGGGCCACCTGAACCTCCATTTCCCGTCCGAACCGGCCACCGGGTCGATCGTCCTGAAGCTGATCGAGTTCCTCGGGGGCGAGGTCGATCGTCGGATCGCCGAGCCGCTCCTGGTGGCGATCAGCACGGACACCGGCTGGTTCCGGTATTCGAACACGTCGTCGGCGGTGCTCGCCGACGCGGCGCGCCTGCTGGAGTCGGGGATCGACTCCCACGAGGTGTACCGGGAGATCTACCAGCGGAACGACACCAGCCTGATCCGGTTGATGGGGCGGGTCGCGGCCGAGGTGCGGGACGAGGCGAACGGGCGGCTCCTCTGGGCGACCATCCCGATGGCGCTCGTCCGCGAGCTGGGGGTCGGCACGTTCGAGACCGACGAGTTGCTCGATCTCCTGCGGACCGGACGGGACGCCGAGGTCGTGGCGCTGTTCCGTGAGCTCGAGGACGGCCGGGTCCGTGTCAACCTCCGGTCGCGCGGCGCCGTGAACGTCAGTCTGCTGGCGCGCGAGATCGGCGGCGGCGGGCACCGGCACGCGGCCGGGGCGTCGATCGACGGTCCGTTGGACGCGGCGGCGGAGCGGGTGGTGAGCAAGGCGCGCGCCGCGCTCGAGGCGGAGCTGGCCGCGGCGGGGTCGCCCCCGCCGTCGCGGATGGCTTGAGGACGGGTCGGTGTCGTCCGGGAGACCGGGCGGGACCCAGTGGAACGGCGGGAGTCGAGCTCGGATGTACGCGATCATCTCGGACATCCACTCCAACCTCGAGGCGCTCTCCGCCGTGTTCGAGCGGATCGACGCCGAGGACGTCGACGACGTGATCTGCCTGGGGGACGTGGTCGGCTACGGCCCCGATCCCGAGCCGTGCATCGACCTCATCCGCGAGCGGTGCCGGTTCACGATCCGCGGGAACCACGACGACGCGATCCTCGGCGACGCGCTCGACTTCAACCCGATCGCCCGCGAGGTGATCGAGGGGACGCGGCAGCTCCTCCGCCCCGGGCTCTTCTCCTCCGCGACGAAGCGCGAGCGCTGGTCGTTCCTGAAGGGGCTCGAGCCGGCCCGCCGCGAGGGGCGGGTGCTGTTCGTCCACGGCTCTCCGCGCGATCCGGTGAAGGAGTACGTGATGAAGACGGACGTCGTCTTCGCGCCGGAGAAGCTGCAGGACATCTTCTCCCGCATCGACGGCATCTGCTTCGTCGGCCACACCCACCAGCCGGGAGTCTTCGTCGAGAAGCGCGAGGGGGGGCGGATGGTGTACGAGCACCGCGCTCCGCACGAGCTCGGCCGCGAGGCGAGCTACGCGTTCGACGAGGCGAAGGTCCTCGTGAACGTCGGGTCGGTCGGCCAGCCGCGGGATCAGGACTCCCGCTCCTGCTTCGTGCTGGTGGAGGAGGACGACGAGGGGCGTCCGACGCGGGTCCGCTTCGAGCGCGTGCCGTACGACTACCGGCCGACGATGGACAAGATCGAGGCGATCGACTGGATCAACAACCTCTGCGCGACGCGCCTCGAGATCGGTCGCTGAGAGAAGCCGACGGTCGCGGTCGCCCGGCGGCCTAGAGCTCGCCGAGGTCGTAGATCACGAACGGCCCCTCGGTCCGCCGCGTCCCGACCTGGTCGAGGTACCGGATGTACGCCGGGTCGACCGGCTCCGACCGCGCCCGCGGGATCAACAGCACGGCGGGACGACCGGCGAGGCCGAGCTTCCGGGCGCGGTCCTTGCGCCGCTCGAGCGACGAGGCGTCCGGCGCGAAGTCGACGTGACGGTCCGCCGCCACGGGGACCTGCAGGGTGAAGTAGTCGACGGCGAAGAAGACGATCGTCCCCGGCGCGGTCGCGGTCCGGATCTTGGCGCCGAGCTCGGCGAGCGAGTTCCCCCGGCGCTCCTCGAGGATCCGTGCGGAGTGGAAGACCTGCACCACGCAGAGCGCGATCACCGCCGCGGTCGCCGCCCGGGCGAGCGGCGTCGGACCGGCCGCCCGCCCCTCGCCCCGGCGCGCGCCGACCGGGAGGACGGACGCAGCGAGCAGGCAGAGCGCGGGGAGGAGGTACAGGAGGTAGAAGTCGTGGCCGGCCGCGTGGTTCGCGAGGATCACGACGTTCGCCAGACCGATCGTCAGGGTCGTCGCGGCGGCGACGTCGACGGTGTCGAAACGGCGGCGGATCCCGCGCGCCAGCAGCACGAGGACCCCCGCGGCGGCGACGATCACCAGCGGCCACCCGACGAGCTGGCGGAGGTGGTCGGTCATCGCGGCGGACCAGACGCCCCAGTCGAACCCCTTGGCGAGCGGCGTGACCGAGATGAAGTAGCCGGGGTTCGCGTCCTCGGCGATCCCGTAGCGCGAGGTCTGCAGCCGCATCTGCACGATCGCGAGCCCGGCGGCGCCGATCGCGGCGAGGAACAGCCCGCCGAGGAGCTTCCGGGACGGCCGGCGTCGGGCCGGCGATCCGCGCCGGAGGAACGGGAGGAGGACCGCGAGGCAGAACGGCAGACCGAGCGCGATCCAGTCGCAGTAGACCGCGGCCGCGGTCGCCAGGATCGCGCGGACGGCGTCCTTCCGCCGCCGGCGCCGGTGATGCCTCAGGAACGAGTGGAGCGCCAGCAGCAGGAAGAAGAGCGTCGGCACCTCGAAGTTGACGAACGCGCCGTAGTAGACCCCGAGCGGCGTGAGCGCGGCGAGCGATCCGGCGACGGCCCCGAACGCGCGGCCGCGCGACCGGCCGATCCGGTACGTCAGCAGCACGATCCCGATCGCGAACGGGAGGAAGATCAGGCGGAGACCGGACTGCGTGCCGCCGAGGCTCGCGCCGAGGGTGGCGAGGAGGATGGTCCCCTGCGGGTGATGCGTGTAGTACTTGAAGTGCTCGGCGTCGCTCCGGTCGTAGTTCAGGAGGCCGACGCCGCCGGTCGTCTCGAGGCCGTATCGGAGGTGGTTCCGGGCCATCAACCCGAACAGCGCGGCGCACGAGCCGCGGTGGCCGTCCTCCCACGGCTCGAGGAGATCCTGCGCGCGGAGGAAGGTCCCCGCGAGCAGCGCGATCAGGAGCATCCAGAGGGAGAGTCGGCGCGTCACGCGGGGAATGGTAGGCGTTCCCCGGGGCGACCGGTTCGATTTCGTGAAAGGACGAGGACGCATGGACGAACTCTGCGTGGTGCTGACGACGGCGCCGGACGACGAGACGGCGAAGCGGCTGGCGCGCGCGCTGGTGCGGGAGCGTCTGGCGGCGTGCGTGAACGTGGTGCCGGGCCTCACGTCGGTCTACGTCTGGCGGGACGCCGAGGAGGAGGAGGCGGAGGTCCTGCTGGTCGCCAAGGTCCGCCGGTCCGCGTTCGACCGGTACGCCGCCCGCGTGACCGAGCTCCACCCGTACGACGTTCCCGAGATCGTCGCGCTGCCGGCGGCCGCCGTGGCCGAGGCGTACCGCGACTGGTGGCTCGACCGGACCGACCCCTGATCAGCCGCCGGGAGGGCGGATCCCCGGGTCGAGGGTCCGAGCGCGCTCCATCGCGGCGGCCGCCTCGGAGGGACGCCCGGACCGACGGAGCGCCTCCGCGAAGAGCGCCCAGAGCCGCGCCGAGGCGTCCGGGAGGCGCGGCAGGGGGGTGAGCGCCTCGGCCGCCGCCGCGGCGTCTCCCGCGAGGAGGTGCGCCCCGGCGAGCGCCTCGACCGCCGGCAGCAGGGTCGGGTCCGCCTCGAGCGCGGCCGTCGCCTCCGCGATCGCCCGCGGCAGGTCCCGCACCTCCGCCCGCAGCAGCGTGAGCGCCCGCTCGGCCCGCAGGAGCGGCACGGTCCCGTATGCCGCCGCCGCGCGCTCCAGCCCGTCGAGCGCCTCCGCGGCGAGGCCCGCGCCCCTCAGCCCCCGCGTCCGGACGAGGTGGGCGCGCGCGAAGTCGGGGCGGAGGCGGAGCGCCCGGTCGATCTCCGCCCGGGCGGCGTCGACGTCGCCCTCCGCGAAGAACCCGGCCGCGAACGACGTGTGCGCCGCGGCCCGCTGCTCGTCCGCCTCGTCGGGCGGCGGGAGGAACGACGCCGCGAGGACGATCGCGGCGCCGCCGACGCCGATCCCCGCCCGTACGCGCCGACCGGCGGCGAGGAGCTCCGTCAGCCGCGTCGCGCCGTACGCGCCGAGCAGGACGACGGCCGGCAGGGCGACGACGCGGAACCGCGAGTACTCGAAGAAGAGGAGGACGGTGGCGAGCTGCGCCCCGACGAACAGCGCGGCGACGACCGTCGGCCGCGTCTCCGGGCGGCGCCGTTCGATCAGCAGGATCCCGAGCGTCGCGAGCGCCAGGAGGAGCCCGGCGGGGACCGGCAGGAGCGCGGTCGTCCGGACCAGGTGCCGCTCGGCGGCCGGGGTGAAGACGATGCCGTACTCGAAGTTCGAGAGGAACGCGAGGAACCGCCCGGCGAGGAGCTCCGCCTCGCGCGCCGGGTGTTCGACGGCCCACGCGAGCGCGCGCCGCGAGAAGTGCGACGAGACCTCGCGGGAAGAGAGCGCCCGTCCCTCCGCCTGCTCGGCGATCCGGCGCGCGACCGCCGGCTGGCTGGCGACGTCGCCGAACCGCGGGTCGTCGGTCCGGAACGACACGCCCGCGCCGTCGTGATGGGCGAAGTGGAGGTTGATCCCGCCGGTGTCGCAGAGGAGGACCGGCTCGCCGGCGTGGAGGAGGTTCCGGGCCGCGAACGGCAGGATCGAGAGCGCCGCCCCGAGCGCCAGCGGCAGGAGGCGCCGCGCGGCGTCGCGGAGACCGACCGCGCCGATCGCGGCGGCGGCCGGGAGGACGAGCGCGGCGGCGAGGAGCTGGTTCGGCCGCGCGGCGGCGAGGAGTCCGAGGAGCGCGCCGGCCCACAGCCGGGAACCGAAGCCCCCGCGAGGCGTCCCGAGCGCGACGAGACCGGCGGCGGCGAGGAACAGGGCGAGCGTCGTCGGGAGGAGCCGCGACTCGAAGAACGTCGGCGGCAGGTGGAGGATCGACAGCGCGACCACGCCGAGCGCGATCGGCCGCGTCGCCACCCGCCGGGCGAGCACGTACGCGAGCGCCGTCGTCGCCAGCCCGAGGACGGTCTGGACCCCGTACGCCGCGATCGGGCCCGCGCCGCCGGTGGCGAGCTCGAGCACGCCGAGGAGGTACGGGTAGAGCGGCGGGTGGTGGAACGGCTCGGCCGGGCCGAGGAGGTCGCCGCCCGCGATCGCGCGCGCCCACTCGAGGTAGAGGAGCAGGATTTTGCGGGCCGCCGAGCGCGTTCGGAGGATCGACTGGACGACATCGTCGGTGGCGACATCGATCGACATTGCGCTCCCGGCGGCGTCGGTGACGTCCATGGTCGCCAGCAGACGACCGACGGCTTCGAAGTACAGCGTGGCCGGCCGGCTCATTCTTGTCTCCCGTTGCGGAGCGATCCCATTCGAGCCTCAGCGAAGCAGAACCTGGATGTGTTTGGCGAACGACTCGCGCTGTAAGTAGCGGCGGTGCCCGACGGTGGCAACGGCTTCGGCGCCGGCGACGTTACCGACGAAGCCGAGAAGGTCGAGCGGCGCTCCGGCTGCCGCCAGCGGTGCGGTCGCGGCGAGAAATGCATCGCCCGCTCCGACGCGGTCGACCACCTTCGCGGCCATCGACGGCGTCTCGACGAATCCGTCGTCCGCGCCGTACGCGAGGGCCCCCCGCTTGCCACAGGTGACCACGACTCGCGGACACGACAGCCGTTCGGCGACGTCGACGAGGATCGGATGCAGATCGCCGCGCCAGTCGCGCGCTTCCAGGTAGAGTTCGTGCTCGGCGGCGCAGATGTAGTCGGCGCGCGGATACTTCGAGATGCGATGGTAACCGCGGTTGCCGGCGTTCGCCTGCGCGTTCATCGCCAGGAACTTCGACTCCTGGCACAGCACGTCGACCGCGCTGGTGCTGAGCATGCTGTGACCGTAGTCGACCACGAGCACGAGATCGGCCTTCGGACAGTGTTCGAGAAGGGCGTCGCACAACCGGTTGTCGTCGTCCGGATGCAGCGACTCATCATTGATCTCGTAGAGCTCGAACATCGTCGTGAAGAAGTACGATTCGATGAACCGCCGCTTGACGATGGTCGGCGCGGCGCGCCGTTCGAGGAAGACCGGCAGGATGCGGGAATCGAGCTGTTCGCGCGCGAATTCCTCCTGCGGGGAGAGAGCGCCGAGCTGGGTGAGCACGGTGACGTCGCCGCAGAAATCGGCGAGATTGTTCGCCACCGCCAGGATGCCCCCCGCGAATCGCTCCAGCGCTTCCGTCCGCGCGACGACCGCGGGCGCCTTCGACGACTTCCCGATGGCGGCACAGTACTGGTACTCGTCGAGGATCGTCTCGCCTACGACCAGCACCTTCATGTCGCGCAACGCGTCGAGGTGCTGCAGCACACCGTCCGCATCGAACCGCTCGCGAAAGCCGGCGAGGTATTGGCGCGTCTCTTCGGAGAGGGACGGCATGTAGGCGTTGATCAGGCTCGACGAGCTGAAGG
>JAUIEL010000247.1 GCA_030428825.1 bacterium | reverse complement strand
GCCCCGCTTCCCAGCCCCTCGAAGATCCAGAGGCGGCTCGCGTTCACGCCGACGATGTCGAGGTCGAGGTCGCCGTCGAGGTCCGCGGCCTCGAGGTCTCGAATCGGCTGGCTCAGGTTCTTCGTGAACGTGGCGCTGAACCCGCCGGCGCCGTTGTTGCGGAACAGCTCGAGCGTGTACGGTCCGTCGGTGGAGACCGCCGCGTCGAGGTCTCCGTCGGCGTCCCAGTCGCCGGCGACGACGGAGACGGGGGTCATGCCCGTCGGGATGGTCTGCGGATTCCCCGCGGCGCCGACCGTGTCGTTCTTCACCGCCACGAGTTCGTTGCCGAGCGGCCCGTTCGGCCATTGGTGGTGCACCGCGAGCACGTCGATGTCGCCGTCCGCGTCGATGTCACCCGTCGTCAGACGCAGGCCTCCTTCGCCCACGAACAGGTGTTGGTAGTTGCCGAACGCGCCGACCCCGTTGTTGGGCCGGACGGAGGCTCGTCCGAACAGCTTGTTCGGTCCCGATTCGAAGATGGTGTTCGAGAACACGAGGTCGAGGTCTCCGTCGAGGTCGTAGTCGACGAAGGTGGCGTCCTGAGGATCGGAGTTGAGGGCCGCGGTCTTGGGGTCCGCGAACGCGAGTCCGCCCTGATTGATGTAACGAGTGAACGAGTTGTGATAGAAGCTCGTCGAGACGAGGTCCTCCCGTCCGTCACCGTCCAGGTCTCCCGCGGCGAGACCCGTCACCTCGATCGGAGGGTGGAGCACGACGCGCGGACCGTCCGCCCGACTGGCGCCGACGGCCACGTCGTCGAAGCCGTCCCCGTTCACGTCCCCGATGCCGGCGACGGAGCGGCTGAAGTCGGTGCCGACCTCGTCCCAGCCCTCGAGGAGGACGCCGGCGCCGAGGGGGATCTGCGCGAGCGAGACCTGACCGCCGGCTCCGAGTCCGGGGGCCCCGAACAGGATGTACGCCTCGCCGAACCCCGGCGCTCCCAGGCCGGGGGACTGTCCGTGTCCGCTGAACAGGAGGTCGGCGATGCCGTCGCCGTTCACGTCGCCCGCCGCCGCGACCGCCTCGCCGACGAAGCCGGCCGATTCGAACCCCGGGACGTGGAATCCGTCGGTTCCGTCGAGCTGCGTCAAGTCGGCCGGGGGCGACGTTCGGAGCGAAGGCCCGCCGAAGACGACGTACACGCGCCCCGCGTTCAGCTCGGTTCCCTCCGCGGTGCGAAACGCTCCGATCAGGAGGTCTCCGTGACCGTCGCCGTTCACGTCGCCCACGTGGGCCACGTCCGTACCGGAGAACGAGGACTTGAGCACGACGTCGAGCGCCGCGCCGTCCGGAGGGGCCAGGCTCGGGAGATCGATCGCCTCGACGAACTGCGCGGGCGCGGCCGGCGCGGCGGAGAGCACGATCGTGACGATCACGGAGATCGGCGGGGCGCGGCGGATCGACATGCGGTGGACTCCGTCGGTTCGAGGCGGCGGCCCCCACCGTAACAGCCGTCCCGAGGATTCGGGTGATCTGGTACGGTGGAGAGCCGCTGGAAGGAGAACGCATGACCTCGCCCGGTCTCCGACGGTCGGCCGCCCATATCGCCGTCCTCGCCGCCGCCATGATCCTCACCGCCGACGCGGCGGCGCAATGCACGCTCGTGCGCGTCACCGCCGGCTTCCCCCAGGACGAACTCGGCCGGGCGGTCGCCGCGGACGGCGACTATGTCGTGATCGGCGCCCCGAAGCTCGACGACCAAGGTGCCGACGCGGGCGGCGCGGTCGTCTTCTGGGACAACGGACAGTTCTGGCAATGGATGGGGAAGCTCACGGGTTCGGCGTCCGGCTCCGGGAGCGAGCTGGGGGAGTCCGTCGCGATCGACGGTCCCTGGGTCGCCGTCGGCGCGCCGAACGACGTCGTCTTCCCGAACTCGTCCGGGACCGTCACGTTGTTCGAGCGAGGCGGCCTGTACTGGAGCGAGGTCGTCCGGCTGGTGCCGTCCGACGGCGCCGACGGGGACCACTTCGGTGACTCGGTCGACCTCGACGGTGACGTCTGCGTGGTCGGGGCGCCGCTGAAGAACGGACTGGTCGGCGCCGACTCCGGCGTGGCCTACGTCTATCGACGCGTCGGAGGCACGTGGACGGAAGAGGCGAAGCTGCAGGCGTTCGATTTCAAGCAGGACGATCGGTTCGGCTGGAGGGTCGCCGTCTCCGGGGCGACGATCGCCGTCTCGTCCCCGCAGGACGACGACCTCGGCGTCGACTCCGGCTCGCTGTACGTCTACGAACACGTGGCGGGGTCGTGGTCCCTTCAGGCGAAGCTGACGTCCCAGCTCGGGACGAGCAAGCGTCTCGGCGAGAACCTCGCGCTCGACGGGGACCGGCTGGTCGCCTCGTCCGAGGTGATGGCCCGGGTGGCCGTCTTCGAGCGCTCGGCGGGGACGTGGTCCGAGACCGACTCGTTGGTCGGGCACGACACCGTCGCGGGCGACCGATACGCGAGCTCGGTCGCCCTCGACGGCGACGTCCTGGTGGTCGGCGCCTCGGCCGACGACGACGCGGCGAAGGACAGCGGCTCGGTCTACGTCTATCGCCACGTCGGCGGGTCCTTCGCCCACGAACGGAAGCTCGTCCCCTCGGGATACCGGAAGGACGAGCAGTATCCGCAGGGATTGGCGATCTCCGGGTCGTCGGTCGTCGGGTCGATCGGATCCCCCCTGGACGGCGTCGCCTCGTCCTATCTGAGCGACATCGGAGATCCGGGAGGGTGCGTCGGGACGACGCTGCCGTCGATCCCGTCGACGCCGGGATACGAGCAGCAGATGCGCTTTCGCGGGCCGGCGTCGATCGCGGGTGACGCCTATCTCGTGCTCGGCTCGGCCACCGGCCATGCGCCCGGATTCGTCGTGGACGGCGTGAAGGTCCCGCTGAACCTCGACTTCTACACGTCCCTGACGCTCGCGTTCCCGAACGTCGCGCCGTTCCTCGGATTCGCCGGCGTCGTCGACCCGTTCGGCGAGGCGGACGCGAAGTTCGAGGTCCCGCCGGGGGGGCTTCCTCCCGCCGCTTCGGGGATCGTCCTCCACCACTCCGTCGTCGTCCTCTCCGGCGGCGTCGTCGTCGCCGCCAGCGAGGCGGTCCCGCTGGAGATCGAATGATGATCGCACTCGGCCGCCGCCTCGATCTCACGACGCTTCGCCCGATCCTCGCGGCGGGCGCGCTCCTCGCCGCCGCCTCGAGCGCGTCGGCCCAATGCCTCGTGACGCGTCTCCCGCCGAGCGACCTTCCGAACTCCGCCCACTTCGGTCGGTCCGCCGATCTCGACGGCACGACGCTGCTGGTCGGCGCGTTCAAGGCGGACGGCGTCGCGCTCGGGACGGGCGCGGCGTACGTGTTCGCGAACACCGGGACGTGGGGCGAGCAGCAGAAGATCCAGCTGCCGTTCGGCGTCCCGGGTGACGAGTTCGGCCTCTCGGTCTCGCTCGACGGAGATCGCGCCGCGATCGGGGCGCCGGGGCGCATCGGGATCGCCGGCGCGGACCAGGGGGCGGTCTACGTCTTCGAGCGGAACGGCGGCGTCTGGACGGAGTCGGCGATGATCGTCGCGCTCGACGCGGCCGCCGGCGACGAGTTCGGCACGTCGGTGGCGCTCGACGGGGACACGCTGGTCGTGGGCGCCGTGAACGACGTCGGGTTCAGCGGCGGCGTGACCGGCTCGGCCTACGTGTTCATCCACAGCGCCGGTCAGTGGCTCCAACAGTCGAAGCTCCTCGCGTCGGACGGCCAGCAGGGCGATGACTTCGGCGCCGTCATCGGGCTCTCCGGCGACACGGCGGCCGTCGGCGCGCCGGTGAACGGGAGCGTCCGGGGCGCGGTGTACGTGTACGAGCGGGTCGGGACGACCTGGACGGAGCAGGCGAAGCTGGTCGCCGGCGATGCGCAGGACGGGGACCAGCTCGGATGGTCCGTCGCGGTCGCGGGTGACGTCGTGATCTCCGGCGCGCCGTTCGTCGACGCGTCCCGGGGCGCGGCGTACGTCTTCCGACGGACGGCCGGCACCTGGTCCGAGGAGGCGAGGCTCGTCGCCTGGGACCGCGCGGTGGACGACGCCTTCGGCTCCTCCGTCGCGCTCGACCTTCCGTTGGCGGTCGTGGGCTCGCCGGAGAGCGAGGTCGAGGGCGTCCCGTCCGGCGGCGCGCTGTACGTCTTCGCCGAGGACCAGGGAGCGTGGCGGGACCGGGCCCACGTCGTCGCGCCGGACGCCGGACCCGGGGACCGGAACGGCACGTCGGTGGGCGTCTCCGGCGACCTCGTCGCGGGACTCTCACCGTGGAAGTCGTACGGCGCCTTCGAGAACGCGGGCGCGGCGTACGTGTTCGACTCGACGAGCTACGGGGTGAGCTACGGCGTCGGCTGCCCGGGGACGGGCGACGTGGCGCCCGGCCTGCGCGTCGACGGCTGTCCGGACGACGGCGTGCTCGACCTGCGGGTGTACGGCGGGCTCGGGCCGTCGTTCGGCCAGCTCTGGCTGGGTCTCTCGGCCGGGTCGACGCCGATCGCCGGCTCGTGCGAGCTGCTCGTCCAGCCGCTCCTCCCGTCGACCGTCCCGTTCCAGCTCGTCGGGTTCGGCCCGGGGATCGGGGAGTACGTCCTGTCGGTGCCGATTCCCGCGAACGCGCCGGCCGGGACCGCGACCCTGCAGGCGGCGATCTTCGACCCGTTCGCCGCGCCGGGGTTCAGCGTGACGAACGGCGTCGAGGTCACGATCCCCTGACCGCCGCGGTCAGGGGTCGAGGAGCAGCCCGGTCGGATTCGAGATCCGCAGCGCCTCGGCGGAGTCCGGATCGAACACGGCGCAGGCGTGTCGCAGCGTCACGCCGACGAACGCGGGCGTGGTCGCCGGCGGGAGCAGGATCGAGGGGGTCGCCCGGCCCTCGGCGTCGAGGAACCCGAACGGAGCGACGATCGGCGTCGTGATCGGGTCGAAGAGGGAGCAGAAGAAGTACCCGTCCGCGTTCAGGGGGAGGTCGACCTCCGGCGTGATCGGCGTGCCGGGGAACGAGCCCGACAGGCTTCCCAGCGTCCAGTACGCCTTGCCCCCGAACTCGGGCCCGACGTCGAGCGTGAGCGATTGCGTGCCGCCCGCGCTCACGGAGAGGCGGTCGACGTCGGACGTCAACGGGAAGAACGAGTCGAAGATCAGCGGGGCCGAATAGAGGACGCCGTCGAACGTCGTCCCCGCGCCGCCGGCGACGTAGAGGCGACCGTCGATCAACTCGAACCGGGCGAGACCGATCCCCTCGGTCGCCCACGGGATCGGCGTCGCGGTCTCCGTGTCGAGGACGGCGGACTTCGGGTGGTACTCCCCGCCGACGTGCGTGAACGAGCCGGAGAGGACGGCGACGTCTCGATTCACGTAGACGCGGGAGACGGAGCCTCCGGCCGGGGCCGCCGGCCAAGGCGTCAGGGCGCCCGTGACGGCGTCGAGCTTCGCGACGTAGTTCGCCTGCTCGCCGTCGATCGTCAGGAATCCGCCCGCCGCGTAGACGTGGTCGTCGAACCAGTGGAGGTCGCCGATGGAGTGACTCGCGTCCGGGGTCCAGATCGAGTCGAGGATTCCGCTGCCGAGCCCGACCGCGAGGAGATGACCGCGCGGGACGAAGACGTCCGGCAGGATCTCCGCCTCATCGAACGACCCGGACGCGTACACCTTCCCGCCGGACGGGTCGGCGATGAGATCTCCGACGCTCGAGTTCGTCCGGATCTTCCACTTGAACGCGCCGGTGTCGGCGTCCCAGGCGGAGAGGCCGGCGTTGCTGCCCGCGGTGATGGCCGACACGCCGATCACGAGCGTGTCGCCCGCGAAGAGGAGCGATCCGGGGAGCCCCGCGTTGAACGGGAACCCGAGGTCGAACGTCGGGTCGAGCTGACCGGTCGCGAGATCGATCTTCGCGAGGCGCGGGTGGAGCTGGCCGTCGACGTCGTCGAAGGTCCCTCCGACGAACATCGCGTCGTCGGTGAACGCGATGCTCTGAACCGACTCCGCGAGTCCGGAGTTCATGTCCGTGAACTCCGGCGCGAGCGGCAGCAACTCCTCGGTCGCCAGGTCGAACGCCGCGAACCCCCGGCGCACGACGAGATCGAGGATCTCCATCTCACCGCCGACGGCGATCGTGGGGCCGTCCCGGACGACCGCCCAGAGTCGCGGATTGCCGTCCGCGCCGGCCCCGACGTCGAGCGGTGTCGGCGTCCCCGTGTCCTTCGTCACCTCCGCGAAGTGTCGCCGCGGCTGACCGGACACGTCGTGGAACTCACCCGCGAGGAGGACGCGGTCCGCGGTCACCTCGATGTCGAGGACCTGGGGCGAGCTCGTCCCCGACACGGCCGGCTGCCACGGGAGCACCAGACCGCTCTTCAACTCGATCGCGGCGGCCCGCGTCCTCGGCACGCCCCCGATGCCGGCGAAGCGACCGCCGCAGTACAGGACGTCGCCGTCGAGCTCCGCCGTCAGGATCTCCCCTCCCGAGACCGGAACGTCCAGCGCCTGGGCGACGCCGAACGTGAGGTCCACGACCGCCAGGCGGCTCCTGAGCTGCCCGCCGATGACGGTGAAGTTCCCTCCGACGACGAGGCCGGTGGAGTGTTCATCGAGGGTGGAGACGATGTTGTTCGGGTTCGGGTCGAACAGGAGCGGGGCCCCGTCGCCGGAGTCGAAGGCGGCGAGGTTCCGACGCGGCTGACCGCCGAACGTGGCGTCGAAGTCACCTCCGGCGTACACGACGTCCGCGATCACGCGGATCGCGCGGACGCCCTCGTCCGACGCGAACGAAGCCCCGGCCGTCGGATGCCAGTCCTCGAGCATTCCGGTCGCGCGGTCGAGTCTCGCCAGGCGGCGCCGGACCGTCCCGTTCACGCCGTTGAAGTCACCGCCGACGTAGACGTCGTCCCCGTCGGCCTCGATGCACCAGACCGCTCCGGCGATGCTCGGCGCCCAATCGGTCAGCGCCCACGAGGCGTCGAACCGGGCGAGCCCCGTCCGCTCCGCGGCGCCGATCCGGGTGAACTCGCCGCCGACGATCCACCCGCCCTGGCCGTCGGACGCGATCGCGAGGACCTCGCCGTCGGTCGGCGGCAACGAGAGGTCGACCTCTCCGGTCCCGGCGTCGAAGCGTCCGAGCGAGCCGGTCGGCCGCCCGAGGTGATCGAAGCGGCCGCCGACGTACAAGATGCCCTCATGCGCCTGGAAGACGTGGACGTTGTCGTCGGCCGCCCACGGGAGCCTTCGAGGGGCCGCGTCGAGGGTCCACGCGACGTCCGCGGCCGCCGAGGGGACCGTCGGCAGCGCCAGCGCGGCGAGCGCGGAAAGGAGCCACTGCTTCGTCATGGGTCTTCCTCCTCCGGGGTGTGAAGCGCGGCGACGCGTCCGGTCACTCGCACATCTGCTATCCTTCGGCATGGTACACGAGATCGCACCGGCGTGCGGAGGGGGGCACGCCGCGTCGACCCGCCGAGGAGGTCTCCATGTCGTTCCGCGTGACGCCGCGTATCCGCCCGCCCGCCCTCGCGCTCCTCGCGTTCATTGCATATGCCGCGCCGGCCTCGGGCGGAGAGGACTCGACGTACGTCGACCTCGACGCACTGGACGGCACCAACGGATTCGTCCTCGACAACTCGGACGGCGTCGTGGTCGCGCTGGTCGGCGACCTCGACGGAGACGGATACGGGGAGTTCGTGTCGGGTGACGGCAATGCCCTTCACGTGATCATGGGGGCCGGGTCTCACCCGAGCAAGAAGGTCGACGCCAATGCGTTGCAGGCGGGACGCGTGCTCCGGCTCGACGGTCAGAGCGGCGACGGCGTCGGGGTCTCCGTGGCGTCCGCCGGTGATTTCGATCAGGACGGCTTCTGCGACCTCGTGTTCGGGGCGCCGGGTCACGACGTCACGGCGGGGCAGGACGAAGGGATCGCCTACGTCCTGTACGGCGGGACGGCGGTCTGGGCGTCGAAGACGTTCCAGCTCGACAATCTGACGCCGTCCCTCGGCACGAGGCTCCTGGGCGCGGCCAAGAGCGGACTGTGCGGCGAGTCGGTCGCCGGAGCGGGGGACGTGAACGCCGACGGGCACGACGACGTCCTCGTCGGCGCTCCCGCCGTCGACGTCGCGGGCGAGCAGGCGACGGGCGTGGGATACGTCGTCTTCGGCCGGCCCACCAAGCCGCCGAGCATCTCGCTCGGCTCGCTCGCGCCGTCGGAGGGGTTCGAGATCCGCGGCGCCGGCAACGACGCGTACTTCGGCCGCTCGTGCGACGGCGCCGGCGACGTCGACGGCGACGGCGTGCCCGACGTGATGTTCGGCATGCCGGAGACCTTCGGCCTCGCGGGCGGTCTCGGCGGTCAGGTGGCGGTGATCTTCGGAGGGACCGGCGCCGCCGCCGCCGGTCCGTTCTCGGTCCCGGCCCTCGACGGGACGCACGGCTTCCGGGTCGACGGATCGCTGCCGAGCGAGGCGTTCGGCTACGACGTCGCCGGCGTCGGCGACGAGAACGCCGACGGGTTCGACGACCTGCTGGTCGGCGCTCCCGGCGCGTTCACGGTCTCGCCGAGCGCGGGGCGCGCCATGCTCCTGCGCGGGCACGCGGCGATGGGGCAGTTCGGGGTCGTCTTCCTCCAGCAGGTCGACGGGACGAACGGGCTCCGGCTGAACGGCGTCGAGTTCGCGGCGACGACGGGGGAGACGGTGGGCCGAGCGGGAGACCTCCACGGAGACGGCCGCGCCGATCTCCTGATCGGATCGGCGGGGATCGACTCTCCGAGCGACCAGAACGCGGGGGAGCTCTCGGTCGTCTACGGCGGGCTCGGGAACCCGGCGTCGGCCTCGTTCTCCCTCGCCGACCTCGACGGGAAGAACGGCCGACGGATCCCGGGTCTCGACCAGAACGACCTCCTCGGCCGGGCGATCGCAGGAGGGTTCGACTACGACGGGGACGGCCGTCCGGACCTCGCGGTGCGCTCGAACGCCGAGGTGTACGTCCTGTTCGAGCCGTTCCCGGACCCGCTCTCGGCGGACCTCGTCACGATCTCGCTCGCGGCCGGCGGAACCCAGGCG
>JAUIEL010000925.1 GCA_030428825.1 bacterium | reverse complement strand
CCCCCTCGAAGCCGCCCTCCCCTTCCGCGATCTTCTGCTGCGCCTTCACGGTGCCGTTCGAGTTCAGGAGCAGGACCCAGACCGACCCGAGGTTGCAGGGCGGCCCGCCGCCGTCGCAGAACCGCCGCGCCCCGACCGCCATGTCCTCGACGCCATCGTCATCGAGGTCGCCGAGGCCGGTCACGTCCCAGCCGAACTGGCCGATGTTCCCGATCGGACCGGAGAACCCGCCGTTGAAGCCCGTGACGTAGACGCTCGACTTCACGGTCCCGTTCGAGTTCATGAGCAGGACCCAGAACGCGCCGTTGTTCAGGTGGAACGGGGCGCCGACCGCGAGGTCGATCACGCCGTCGTCGTCGAGGTCGCCGAGGTTGGCGACCGACGTCCCGAACCAGCTGTTGTTCGTCACCGACCCCGTGAAGCCGCCCTGCGTGTCGCTGATCTTCTGATACGACTTCACCGTCCCGTTCGTGTTCAAGAACAGGATCCAGACCGCGCCGCGCTGCGAGCCGCCGTCGTCGTCGAGCGGCGCGCCGACCGCGAGGTCCTCCACGCCGTCGCCGTCGAGGTCGCCGAGGCCGGCGAGGCCCGACCCGAAGTGATCGACGTTGTCGATCGCGCCGGTGAAGCCGCCGGCCGTGTCGCTGATCTTCTGCTCCCCCTTCACCGTGCCGTTCTGGTTCATGAACAGGACGTACAGCGCGCCGGTCCGGTCGCCGCCGTCGTCGTCGAGGTGCGCGCCGACGGCCAGATCGTCGACGCCGTCGTCGTCGAGGTCGCCGAGGAGGGCGATCGACCGGCCGAAGTTGTCGCCGGAGTCGATGAGCCCCTGGAACCCGCCGGTCTGGTGGCCGAACTCCGACCACCACCGGACGTCGCCGGGCACCTTCGGGTCGCCGGCCGCCGCGGGGGCGGCCAGGATGGCTGCCGCAACCATCGCGGAAGAAAGAAGTTCGAGTCGTCGGGCGGTCGTCATGGGGCTCTCCGGCGGGCAGGTTCCTTGGTCCAGAGTTTGAACGCAACCTGAAGGCCCCCCCGAGATTTTCAGGAGACATTTCTCTCGGAAGGCACCGGAGGGGAGCACGCTCGTCCGGCCTCGGCGGCGGGGCCCGGCGGCGCGGGGGTCGGACCCGGGGCGCCGGGAAGCCGCTATCCTCCTCCCCCGTGAACACCCTCCTCCCTCGCCCTCCTCTCCTCCCGCTCCTCCTCGCCCTCGCCCTCCCGACAGCCGCCTCCGCCGGCGACGGCTGGTCGGAGTTCGTCGACCGCGCCGCCGCCGAGCACGGGGAGTTCGGCGGACGCTGCGCGGCCTTCCTCGCCGACCACCGGCCGCCGGGCGACGCCGGCCTCGACGCGGAGTTCCTCCTCGAGAACCTCCGGCTCGCGCTCGCGGCCCGGGAGGAGTTCCCGTGGGGAGCGACCCTCCCGGACGAGCGGTTCCTGAACGACGTCCTGCCGTACGCCGTGCTCGACGAGACGCGCGAGCCGTGGCGGGCCGGCCTGCTCGACCTCGGCCGGGCGATCGTCGCCGGCTGCGAGACGCCGGGGGAGGCGGCGGCGGCGCTGAACCGCGAGCTGTTCGACGCGATCGAGGTCCACTACCACACCGGCCGGAAGAAGCCGAACCAGAGCCCGTCCGAGTCGCGATCCCAGGGGATGGCGACGTGCACCGGCCTCTCGATCCTGCTCGTCGACGCCTGCCGCGCCG
>JAUIEL010000246.1 GCA_030428825.1 bacterium | reverse complement strand
CACCGCCTCGGGGTTCAAGTAGACGTTCGCCGCCGCCTCGACCCAGCTCCGGTGCCGGTAGGTCCGGAGGAAACCCTTCGAGATCTCCTCGTACAGCGCCGCCCGTCGCCGTCCGGCCGGGATCGGCGAGTGGTACGACTTGTCGCCGAGGATGTGGATGGCGTACGCGATGGCGTCGCCGTCCGGCATCTCGATGTGACCGAAGTCGCGCTGCGAGGCCCAGACGTCGTAGATCGTGACGTTCGGGAAACACGCGCCCTCGCGGTCGCAGTACGCGTGGCCGAAGTAGTCGGCGAGGTCGTCGAGGTCGTTGGCGAAGTCGAGCTCCTGCTCGAGCCACGCGATCGTCCGGTCCGCGTCCGGCGGGTATCCCCAGAGGTAGTCCATGAGGAGCGCGTCGGCGGACGGCTCGACGCCGAGGTCGACGCCGCGGTTCGCGGCGTAGTCGTAGCGGATCCGGATCGCCTGGCAGCGCGGCTCGTTGTCCCACGGCCGCATCGAGTCGTACGTGTACGTCGCCTGGTCGCCGTCCTTCGGCACGAACTCGCGCGGGAAGAGCGGCGCGTACTTCTTCGGCTCGTAGTACTCGAGCCCTCTCCACGGCTTCGTCTTCAGCTCGCGGCGGGCGCGCTCGCCGAGGCGGAGGAGGTGCTTCACTCCCTCGTCCTCGGACGCCTCGAGCGCGGTCCGGACGTCCGCGAGGATCGCGGCGCGGGTCTCCGGCTCGGAGTGACGGAACGTCTCGACCGCGCGAGCCAGCGGGTCGACGGCGTCCCCCTCCGGCGCGGCGGCGAGGAGGGCGGCGAGCGCGGCGGACCCGAGGACCGGGAGGGAGGGCGGGAGCGCGATCATGCGGTGGTCTCCGGCGGCAGGAGGGAGGTGAGAATACACGCTCTCGGTCGTCCGTTCGCTTCGCTACGCTCCCGACGTGAGGTGCGATCGACGCCGGTGGATCGGGATCGTCGCGGCGGCGGCCGTCGTCGGCTGCTCGGCCGTCTCCGAGAAGTGGGACCGGTTCCTGGAGGGGACCGAGCCGGACCGCCCGGCGCCGACGGTCCCGCCGCCGCCGCTCGGTCCGGACGAGGCGGCGCCCGGCCCCCGAGTCGTCGTCCTCTCCCTCCCCGGGCTCTCCGCCGACGACGTCGAGCGCGGCATGCGCGACGGGCTCCTTCCCGGGTTCCGACACCTCCGGACGCGCGGGACGTACGCGCGGCTCGTCGAGGGGGCCACCGACGCGGCGGCCGCGGACGCCGCGCTCCTGACGGCGACCGAACCGGCGGGCGTGGTCGCGCCGTTCGCGCGCGCCCCGGTCGAGGTCCCCGACCTCGGCCGCTCGATCTCGGTCGCGCGGCCGGTCGACGCGGGCGGGACGACCGTCTCCGCCGCCGGTCGGATCGCCGCCGCGGGGAGGCGGGTCGAGATCGTCCGCGCGCACAGCGCGTTCGCGCCGGGCGGCGCGCGAAGCCTGTTCGGCGGGGCGTGGCCGACCCTCGGCACCGGGACCGCGCCGTACACGCTCGCGATCGAGCGGGACGCTCCGGGCGAGCCGGTCGTCTCCCCGGGCGGAGTGCGGGTCGCCGTGGTCTCGCCGACCGGCGACGCCGAGCGCGACGTCTTCCTGATCGACGTCTACGGACCGCCGCGGCTCCGGGACGGCTTCCCGTCGACGGCGCGGCTGCGGGTGACCGCGACGAAAGACCGCGCCCGCGCGTCGGTGATCGGCGCCGACGACCGGGTCGAACTCCAGGCGGGGCGCTGGTCGCGCCCGATGGCGCTCCGGTTCGAACTCGGAGAGGGGGCGCCGCTCCACGGGCGGGCCCGCCTCTACCTCCGGCCGACCGGCTCGGGACGGCTCGAGCTGTACGTCGAGCCCCCGGACTTCGATCCGACGCGACCGCCGCCGTGGCAGCCGCTCTCGTCCCCGCCCGAGTTCGTGCGCGAGCTGGCGGGGCGCGTCGAGACGGTCCCGCGGTTCTCCGACCCGCTCCCGGCGGCGGCGCTCCGGGACGGCGTCCTGTCGGTCGGCGACGCGGCGGCCCGGATCGAGGCGGCGTTCGAGGTCGAGCGCGCGACGTTCGAGCGCGAGCTCCTCGGCGGCGACTTCGACCTCCTGTTCCAGTCGTTCGGGCTGGCGGAACAGGCGGGGCGGCTGGTCTCCGGCGACGACGACGCGCCGGTCGTCTTCTTCGGCCTCCGCGTCCCGCGCCACGCGCTCGGCGACGCCGCGGCCGGGCGGCTCGATTCCCTGGTCCGCTCGGCGCTGCTGGTCGCCGACAGCGGACGGCTCGGCCCCGCGGTCTCGGTCGTGGTCGTCGGCGGCACCGGCCCCGGCGCCTGGTTCGCGATCGACCGGCGCGGGGCGGACCTCCGGTCGACGTCGCTCGCGGACGTCGGCGCGCTCCCGGCCGCGCTCCTCGGCGTCCCGCTCCCGCGCGGCGTCACCGGCTGGGTGAACGCCACCGGCGAGCCGATGGAGCCCCTCCCCGAGGTCGAGCTCCGCCGTACGCCGAAGGAGGAGGCGGAGCTGCCGAGCGAGTTCGACCTGCGGGGGCGGTGAGCGGCGGCGGGGGAGCGGCGGGGAGGCGCCGGGGCGCGACTCGCGAACTTGACTTAGTCAGTTGGTCTAGCTAAGCTCTCTCGTGCGATGAAGACCGTGAACATCCACGAGGCGAAGACGCACCTCTCGCGACTGCTCGAGCGGGTCGCCGCGGGAGAGGAGATCGTCATCGCCCGAGCCGGTCGACCGATCGCACGGCTCGTGCCTCTCCTGCCGCGACCCTCCGAGCGCCGGCCGGGATCGTGGAAGGGGAAGGTCGTCGTGAAGGACGACTTCGATTCTCCGCTGCCGGACGATCTGCTTCGCGCGTTCGAGGGCGACGACGCGTGAGCTTCCTGCTCGACACCCACGCGCTCCTCTGGTGGATGCTCGACGACGAACGACTGTCACCGGCCGCCCGGGAGACGATCGCCGACGTGGACAACGAACTCGTCTGGAGTGTCGTCGGGACGTGGGAGATCGCGATCAAGGCGGGGCTCGGGCGGATCGATCTTCCCGGCTCCCTCGCGGACCTGCTCGGAACGACCCTGCGTGCGCAGGCGATCGCGATCCTCCCGATCCACCAGGCTCATGCGCTTCGGGTCGAGCGGCTCCCCGCCCATCATCGCGACCCGTTCGATCGCATGCTCGTCGCGCAGGCGGTGGAGGAGGACCTCGTGGTCGTGTCGAAGGACACGGCCCTCGCCGCCTACGACGTCGAGGTGCTGTGGTGACCTGCCGCGCCGATCCGCGTCAGCGCGTGTAGAGGCAGGTCCCGCAGAGGAGGTCCTGGCGATCCTTGTTCAGGAAGAGGTCGCGCACCCGCTTGTACGCCTTCCCGTTCCAGATCTCCTCGATCGTGTTGTGCCGCAGGTTGCCGAGCGTGGTCGTCCGGTTCCAGTCGCAGCAGCAGAGGACGCAATCGCCGTTGAAGAGGATGTAGATCTGGGTGAACGGGCGCTTGCACCAGGTGTAGGGGCGCCACTCCTCCCAGTTGATCCCCTTCATCTCGACTTCCTTGTTGTTCCGGTTGCCGAGGGGGCGGAAGTTGCAGCCGATCCCGTGCTCCGCCCAGAACGCCTTGATGTTCTCGCGGTCCTCCATGATGTCGCGGGTCTTCACCATGGTGATCCGGAGGCCGGGCTTCCGGTTCGGGCTCTTGTCGATCATCTCCTTGAAGCGGAGGACGTTCCGGAGCAGCGGGGTGAACTTCAGGTTCCCCATGTTGTACTCGTACACCTCGGGGCGGACCCCGTGGAACGAGACGTTCAGCTTGTCGAGCCCCGAATCGATCAGCCGCTTCGCCGTCCCCTCGGTCAGGAACGACGCGTTCGTGTTGATCTTGATCTTCGTGCCGGGCTTCTTCCGGTCCGCGAGGTAGCGGATCTTCTCCGGGAGGTCCTTGTCCCAGAGCGGCTCGTTCATCAGGAACGGGTGGATCTCGTCCATGTCGTGGGACGTCAGCTCGTCCGCGATCTTGCGGAAGAGGTCCCAGTCCATCGTCCCCTGGCTGAGGTCGTCGCCGACCGTCGTGTTCGGGCAGAAGGCGCACCGCGCGTTGCAGGCGGTGCGGGTCTGGATCTGCGCGCGGCGCGGGAACCGCGGGATCGGCCGCTTCCCCTTCATCCGCCGGACGGCCGACGTGACCAACGAGACGCTGTCCTGATCGAAGTAACGCTGGACCTTCTTGCCCACGTCACGCCTCCTACGCGTGGAAACCGGCCGAAGCCTTCAACATAGCACTGCCCGCGCGCCGTTCCCGCCGGCTTCGTCCGGATCCCGCCCGCGGTCGGGGCGGGCGTTCAGGTCTTGAAGAAGTGGCCGTCCTTCCCGACGAGGCCGAGACCGGGCACGACCACCTTCTTCTCGTGGTCCGCGACGACGTGGCCGATCACCTGGGCCTCCATCGGGAACCGCGCCAGGACGTCGAGCGCGTCCTGGACCTCTCGTTCGGGCACGACGAAGCAGAACCCGATCCCCATGTTGAAGACGCGGTACATCTCCTCGATCGGGATGTCGCCGCGGGTCTGGATCTCGTCGAAGATCCCCTGCGGCGTCGGGAGGCGGTCGATCACGAACCCGACCGCGGCGTCGACCCGCGTGAGGTTGAAGAGGCCGTCCCCGGTGATGTTCAGGATCGCCTTCAGCGTCACGTGATGACGCTTAAGTGCCTTGAATTCCTTGACATAGATATGGGTCGGGGCGAGCAGGTGGTCCGCGATCGTCTTGCCGGTGGCGTCGATCGTGTCGTCGAGGGAGAGGCCGGCGTCGTCGAGGAGGACCTTCCGAGCCAGCGTGAACCCGTTCGAGTGGAGGCCGGTGCTCCGGAGGCCGACGACGACGTCCCCCTCGGCGAGATCCCGGCCGACGTTCACGTCCGCGACGTCGACCAGCCCGAACGCCGCCCCGGCGAGGTCGATCCCCGAGTTCTCGCGGACCCCCTTCACCATGTCCCGAAGCTGGGCCAGTTCGCCCCCGGGGATGATGATCTCAGCCTCGCGAGCGCCTTCGTAAAGCCCTTTCCCGATCTGGCTTGCGACTTCGGGGTCGGTGTCCTGGACCGCGAGGTAGTCGAGCATCGCGATCGGCTCGGCGCCGACGCAGATCAGGTCGTTGACGTTCATCGCCACGCAGTCGACGCCGATGGTGTCGTACCGCTCGGCGAGCTCGGCCACGAGGATCTTCGTCCCGACGCCGTCGGTCGAAAGCGCGAGCCCCTGCCCCCGTCCGATGTCGAGGACGGAGGCGAAGTAACCGACGTCGAGCAGGGACCGTCCGGTCCCGGTCCGGTGGTCGGCGGTCTTCCGGACCCACCCGAGGAGGTTCTTCAGGTACAGGGCGGCGCGGTCGGTGTCGACACCGGCGGCGGCGTAGGCCGTGCCAGGGGGCGTCTCGGTCATCGTGTCCTCGCGGGTCTCCGGCGGGCTGGACTGTACCACTCCACCCCTCAAGATCGCGCCGATGCCTGGACGAAAGGAACCGGGTCGGACGGGGTCTGGACGAGGCGCGACCCAGCGCGTTCGACGGGCCACGCAACTCGGTTGACAGGCACTCCTTGGATGACGGTGACGTCCAGCACCTCCAACGTCCTCGCGGGGCTTCCCCAAGCCCCGACGGCGCTCTCGAGATTGCTGGTGGTCCCTCGCGGGCCCGGCGCATCCGCCGCGCTGTCCGAACTCTCGTCCGACGCTCGCATCCTCTCGACCTTCCTGCGCCTGTCGAAGGTCGCGCTCCCCGGCCGCCGCTTCGAGAACGTCGACGAGGCGGTCCCGCTCCTCGGGGACGACATCGCCGTCCGGTTCGGTCTCCTCGCCTCCGGGGTGCCGTGGCTCCGCTCGATCGTGGGCGAGGACGCGATGGTGGCGCCGATGCTCCGCCACTCGATCGCCACCGCCATCGCCGCCGAGTCGCTCGCCCGGAACCGCTCCCACGACGATCCGCTCGGCGTCTTCGCCCTCGGACTGCTCCATCACCTGGGCGACGCCGCGCGCATCACGGTGCGTCGGTACGGCGGCGCGCCCCCGGACATCGTGGAGCGTTGGGTCCTCGGCGCGGCGATGCTCGCGACGGCGGGGGCGCCGGACTCGCTGTGCGAGGCGCTGCGCGACTACGGCCGGTTCACGATGGATCCGAGCCACGTGCCGGCGGAGACCGCCGTCCTCCTCGGCGCTGCCGACCACGCGGTGACGACGTGCGGGTACATGGCGCCGACGCCGTGCGCGCAGCCCGCGACGAACGCGTCGATCATGGACCTCGTCGCCCACCTGCTCGAATCGAAGCGCCGGCTCAGCCGGGCGATGGAGGAGGTGGTCGGGCCGCTCGTCGACCAGGACCGCCCGGGCCCGGCGGGGGATCCCGAGGTGAGGCGCTCGATCGCCCTCTCGCCGGTCGTGTTGCCGGACGTCGCGGACGGCGTGTCGGCGCGCGATCTCGGCCCGCTCCCCGTCGTCTTCGCGCGCATCGCGGCGGCGAACGATCCGGAGTCGATCGTCGTGGCCGGGACGGCCGGGCTGGTCGAGGAGATCGGCGTGCCGCGGGCGTACTTCCTCCACCGCGAGGACCACGGCGGGCTGGTCGGCGGCGTCCTCTGCGCCCGCGGCAACGCGCCGATGCCCCTGCAGGAGCTCGCGTACGCGCCCGACGAGGTCCCGCGCGCGGCCGACCTGGCGCTCACCACCGGGCGGCCGATCCTCCACGAGTCCCTGGCCGACGGGTTCGAGGGGCTCCCCTCCCCGTCGAAGGCGCCGACGCTGTTCGTCCCGGTCGTCGTCGCCAAGGAGACCGTCGGACTGATCGGCGTCGAGGTGCCCGACCCGAGCGAGGTCCTCCCCGAGCTGATGGCGGCCGTCGCCGCGCACACCGGGCTCGCGCTGAAGGCGGCGCAGCTCCAGAAGCTCTCCGCCGAGGCGATCACCGACGAGCTGACCGGCCTCTACAACCGCCGCGGCATCCTCGACGTCCTGACCTTCCACATGGACAACCTCCGGGAGGGCGACGACCTGGCGGTGGCGCTCGTCGACTGCGATCACCTGAAGAAGGTGAACGACAACTTCGGCCACCTGATGGGGGACGAGTTCGTCCGCCGGATCTCCGAGGTGCTCCGCCACTCGCTCCGCACGACCGACGAGCTGGGGCGGTACGGCGGCGACGAGTTCCTCGCCGTCCTCCCCGACGCGAACCTCGCGCACGTCGAGCAGGCGATGGATCGGGCGCGGGCGCGGGTCGAGCAGGCGGGGCTGGAGTCGGAGGACGGGTTGCTGCTTTCGGTCAGCATCGGAGCGGCGGTCCGCGGGAAGACCGACCTGTCGCGGGAGAAGCTGCTGAAGCTGGCGGACTACGCGCTGTACCGGGCGAAGGAAGCGGGGCGGAACGCGGTGAACGTGATCGATGCGGAGAGACCGCCGGATTTGAGTTTGTAGCTCGCGGCGACACCGCTGCGCGGGGCTTCGACACCGCTGCGCGGGGCTTTCGACACCGCTGCGCGGGGCTTTCGACACCGCTGCGCGGGGCGGGGTGGGGCGTGCTCGGCGTCGGGCCGCTGGCGCGGGGCGGGCCGCTGCGCGCGGGGCGTGGAACGCGATTCGGGGACGTCTGCGCGTTCGCTTCGGCGGCGGCCGGAGGAGGGACGAGCTCTCCGACCCGCTCACGTCCTCGCGCGATGCATCTGGGTTGGTCTCCGCGCGGTTTCGAGTCGCGCTGCGGGGTCGCTCTCGGAGCCTCGTCCCTCCTCCGGCCCCGCCTCGCCCGCTCCGGACTTCCTCACCCGCTTCCATAGGAAGAGGGGGAATGCGGTTGGGGACCCATGAGATGGGGGAACTCGAGGGTGACGTCGGCGTCTTCTCCCCAGCCTCATCCCTCCTCGGCCAGCACGGCCTTCACGATCCGCTGCACCGCCTCGTCCCTGCCGATCTTCCCGTTCAGGTAGTCCGTCCAGAGGGGGCGCTCGATCTCGACGATGGGTTCGACCTTCGGGTAGTAGCCGGCGGCGTCGCCGTAGTGGACGTGGTCGGGGTCGACGAGGCGACGGATCGTCTCGCCGGCCTGGAGGAACATGATCGTGTGGGGGACGTCGCGGAGGCGGCGGTCGCGGGGGGACATGCCACCTTCGAGAAGACGGTCGCGGATCGTCTCGAGGACGGAGGCCCCCTCGGTGGCGAGGTCGAGGGCGTGCGTCGCCTCGTGGAGCATCGTCTCGTGGAGGAGCGTCCCGTCGTGCGCCTCGATCCCGACGACGCAGAGGGCGCCTCCCTCGGCGTGGCGGATCGTGTACGCCTCGGGCCACTGGGCGCGGACGACGAGGTGGGTCGGGATCGGCTGCTTCGGGTCCCGCATGTCGAGCGACTCGAGCATGAACCGGAAGCAGTCGGCCTCGTACGGTCGGAACTCGCGCTCGATCTCCGCGACGGCGGACTCGAGTCGGCGGCGGTGCTCGGGCCAGAGGTCGGCGAGGTAGGCGTCGTAGGTCGCCTCGATCGCGGCGGCGAGCGCGCGGCCGTCGGCGTGGACGTCGGCGGTCCTCCCTCCGAAGAGGCGGATCTCGCGGACCTCGGCGAACCGCTCCGACAGCTCGGCCGTCGTCGAGCAGAGG
Organism: bacterium; assembly: GCA_030428825.1. GTDB lineage: Bacteria > Planctomycetota > B15-G4 > B15-G4 > JADJEK01 > JAUIEL01. The sequence goes on along the minus strand of JAUIEL010000246.1, from coordinate 528 downwards.
ACGACCTGCCGGTCGAACGGGCCCCAGGCGAGCGTGCGGCCGAGCTTCGCCTGCAGCGGCTTCGCGGCGGCGACGGCCTTAGCGAACGCGGCGGGGAGTTCGAGGTCGTCGGAGGACGCCGCGCTCCGGATCAGGTGGTAGTACGTGACGAGCGGCTCGACGCGCAGATCGAGCCTCGTCGTCGCCGTCGGCGGTGGCTCGACGGCGAGCGCGAGAGCGAGGGAGGTGACGAGGGGAAGCATGGGGCCTGTTCCGGGGTTTGTTCTCCATGACCTTAGCGGGTCCGCTGCGCGCGGGGCGGTGGGCCGCTGCGCGCGGGGCGGTTGTCCGCTGCGCGCGGGGCGTGGAACGCGATTCGGGAAGGGTCTGCGCGTTCGCTTCGGCGGCGGCCGGAGGAGGGACGAGCTCTCCGACCCGCTCACGTCCTCGCGCGATGCACCCGAGTGGTCTCCGCTCGGTTTCGAGTCGCGCTGCGGGGTCGCTCTCGGAGCCTCATCCCTCCTCCGGCCCCGCCTCGCCCGCTTCGGA
>JAUIEL010000924.1 GCA_030428825.1 bacterium | reverse complement strand
GGAGGGTCACTTCGGCGCCCGAGATTCCGGTGACGACGAGGTCGCCCTCTCTCGCGGTGCGCCGCCGGTCGACGAGCACCAGGTCGCCGTCCCGAAGGTCGTCCGCGACCAGGCCGTCCCCTCGGACGCGGAGCAGGTGCAGGTCGGCGGGGTTCCCCGCGAGGTCGGCGAGCTCGAACCGCTCGGGGACCTCGAACGGAGGAGACGGCCGGCCGCCCTCGACGACCCCGAGGATCGGGACGATGCCCCCTTCGACGGTGGAGGCCGACTCGTCGACGAGTTCGATCGACCGGGCGTGATTGGGAGTGCGGCGGAGGGCGCCCTTCGCCTCGAGGCGCCGGACGTGTTCGAGGACCGTGACCTTGGAGACCCGGAAGTGGGCGGCCATCTCCTCGAGGGTCGGAGCGACCCGATGGCGGCTCCGAAATCTCCGAATGAAGTCCAGGACCTCGAGCTGCCGCTTGGTGAAATACATCCGGCTCCGCGGCCCCGGGTGGTCCGGCGCGGCCGACCGATGCGGGGCGGCGGCGCCGGAGGGGTCTCGCGAGAGCCTAGACGAAGAGGAGAACCGCGAGAATCAGGGTCATGAGGAGAGCGGCGGCGCCGTCTCGGCCGAGGATGCTGCGCGTCATGGTGACCTCCGAATGCTTGCCGACTGGATGCCGAACGAATGCCGATCGAGAAGAGGGTAACCGAACGAACGACGAACGCAAGCGCTTCGGCCGGCTTTTCCGCGGCTCCGCCGTAAACTGATGATGAGCAACGAAATCGGACAGCGGGAGGCGTCGCCGGGGTTCTCGGGACCGCGGTACCTCGCGACCCGCCCTGAGGATTGCGCTTCCCTCGGGGCGGCGGACGTCGTGGTGATCGGCGGCGGGGTCGCCGGCCTGTGCGCGGCGCTCGAGGCGGCGCGGCACCGGAGCGTGGTCCTCGTCACCAAGGCCCAACTCGAGGAGTCGAACACCCGGTACGCGCAGGGAGGGATCGCGGCGGTCCTCGGAAAGGACGACTCGTTCGAGTCGCACGTCGCCGACACGCTCTCCGCGGGCGCGAACCTCTGCCACGAGGACGTCGTCGACTCGGTGGTCCGGCGCGCGCCGGCGGCGATCCAGCGGCTGATCGATCTCGGGGGGAGCTTCGACCAGGCGGACGACGGCCTCTCTCTCGCCATGGAAGGGGGGCACTCGGCGGGACGCGTGATCCACGCGAGGGGGGACGCGACCGGGCTCGAGGTCCAGAGCGTGCTCGAGTCGCGGGTCCGGGCGGAGTCGCGGATTCGGGTCCTCGAGAACACGTTCGCCGTCGACCTCGTCACGACCGACGGAGCGATCCGCGGCGTCGTCGTCCTCCCGCACCGCGGGCGCTTCACCCTCCTCCGGTGCCGGGCCGTGGTCCTCGCGTCCGGAGGGGCCGGACAGATCTACCGCGAGACGACGAACCCGGCGGTCGCGACGGGCGACGGCGTGTCGATGGCGTTCCGGGCCGGCGCCGCGCTGCGCGGGCTCGAGTTCTTCCAGTTCCACCCGACGACGCTCTACGTCCCCGGTCTCCCGCGCTCGCTCGTGTCGGAGACGGTGCGCGGGGAGGGGGGGATCCTCCGCGACCGGAACGGCGTTCGGTTCATGCCCGACGTCCATCCGCAGGCGGAGCTCGCGCCGCGCGACATCGTCAGCCGCGCCATCCTTCGCCGCATCGTCGAGACCGGCGACACGTG
>JAUIEL010000245.1 GCA_030428825.1 bacterium | reverse complement strand
CTGCTCCTCGCCGCGACCGCGTCCGGCGCGGCGTTCGGCGGCGACGAGAGCACGCGAACGCGGACCCTCCCCGCCGTGGCCGACGACCTCGATCCGCGGATCGAGCTCTTCTCGCCCGTGCTCGACTCCGATCCGGCCGGCGCGGGGCTCGATTGGGAACCGAACGAGTCCTGCCCGGACGAGGCGGCGCTCGAGATGACGAGGATCCGGTTCGACGCCCTCGTCGACGAGCGGAAGGAGTGGCTCGCGGAACGTCGGGAGGACGTCGAACGCGTCCTCGGCGGCCCCGCCGTCCACGTCCGGACCGCGCACTTCGACCTGGCGTACGACCTCGACGACCTGAAGGTCGGCCGGAAGAAGGTGCGGCGGATCGACGGGGCGGCCCTCTACGCCGGTCGGCTCGAGGACCACCACGAATGGTTCGTCGACACGCTCGGCATCGACCCGGTCTGGATGAAGCGGGAGAACCGGCACCAGGTGTACGTCCTCTCGGACCGCGAGGCGGCGGAGCGGGTCGTGACCCGGCTCCTCGGCCACAAGCTCGGCGGCGGGTTCAAGTCGAACCTCGTCGGGCCGGAGGAGTCGTACGCGGTCGTCCTGAACGACCCGAAGTTCGTCGAGTCGGACGACGCGCTCCACCAGATCGTCGTCCACACGGTCTCCCACAACGTGCAGCACGACGTGAAGCGGTACCTGACGTGGCTGAACGACCGCCACGGCTGGCTGTACGACGGGTGGGCGCACCACGCCGAGATCCGCCGGTTCGGGCCGCCGATCACGACCTGTCACCGCGACGATCAGCTCGACTTCAAGCACTGGCTCTCGCCGTACTGGGAGGCGAACGTCCGGCGGGCGATCAAGCAGCGCCGAGACTACGACCCGGCGCAGGTGATCGACCTGAGCGTCGACGACATGAACCCGAAGCACCGGCAGTTCGCCTGGAGCTACGTCGACTTCCTGCTCTGGTACGACGCCCCGAAGATGGCCGACCTGCTCGACCGGACGAAGGGGGAGGGGAGGTCGTCCGCGGAGGCGTTGCTCGACGTGTACGGCCTCGACCTCCCGACGTTCTGGGAGGAGTGGAAGGGGTTCGTCGTCGAGCATTACTCGTCGAAGCCCCGCAAGGGGCCGACGCCGGCGAGGAAGCCGCGGAAGTCCCGTTGACGCGGACGGCGGGCGCGAACGCGGCGCCGCGTCCCCGACGTCTCGCTCAAGTCCGGGCTCCCGTCGTCTCGCCAGACTCAAGGGATGTCGTCGTTCGCGCCGATGGAGAGATCGCCGCCCGGACGAGTCGGGCGGATTCGGACGCGGACGAGAGGGACCGGACTTGGCGATCGTCGATCGAGAACGGCGCGGCGCGCCGAGGAGCGTCCGGCGCCGAGAGGCGGGAGTGAGCGCCTGTCTGATCGTCCGGGACGAGGAGTCGTGCCTCGGGCGGTGCCTCGCGTCGATCGAGCCGTGGGTCGACGAGATCTGCGTCGTCGACACCGGTTCGGCGGATCGGACCGTCGAGATCGCGCGGCGGTTCGGGGCGACGGTCCGGCTGGCGGCGTGGGAGGACGACTTCTCCGCCGCGCGCAACGCGTCCCTCGAGCTGGCGACCCGGCGCTGGATCCTCGTGATCGACGCCGACGAGGAGCTGACGGAGGAGGGGGGGCGGGCGCTGCGGCGGGCGATCGAGGAGCCGCGTCGTCAGTCGTGGCTGGTCCGGCTCGACAGCGTCGTCGGCGACGACGACGAGGACGTCCGCACGGTCGCGGTCCCGCGACTGTTCCGGAACCGCCCCGAGATCCGCTTCCGGCGGCGCGTGCACGAGTCGGTGATGGAGAGCGTGCTCGCCCTCGAGGCGACGCCGCCCGCGCCGAGCGGAGTGCGGATCCTCCACCACGGGTACCGCCCCGAGGTGATCGCGCGCCGGGACAAGCGGGCGCGGAACCTCGCGCTGCTCCGGCGGTGCCACGCCGAGGACGAGCGCGACCTGTTCGTGCTGTTCAAGCTCGCGTCGGGCGTCGGCGGCGACGAGCGAAGGACGCTCCTCGAGTCGACCGTACGGGAGGCACGCCGGCTCCCGGGGCGAGAGCGGCGCACGTACCCGTTCCTGCCGCTGGCCTTCGAACGGCTCGCGCGCGAGCGGATCGACGCGGGCCGGCTCGGCGCGGCGCGGGCGCTGGTGGAGGAGGCGATCGAGACGTTCGGGCCGATCCCGGAGCTCCGCTTCCGTCGCGGCGACCTCGCCCGACGCCGGGGAGACGAGCGGGAGGCGCGCCGCTGGCTGGCGTCGTGCGTCGGCGCGCGCCGCGGCGCCGGCCTGCGGGTCGACGATCCGTCCGCGCGGGGCGTCCGTCCGATGCTCGGCCTCGTCGGTCTCGCCGTCGACTCCGGGCGGCTCGACGAGGCGCGTACCCTCGTCGATCACGCGCGGTCGGTCGACCCGTCCGACGTGCTGGCGCGACGGTACGAGGTCGAGCTGATGCTGCTCGACTCGCGCACGCAGCCGGAGGGGCTCGCCGCGCTGTCGTGGCTCGTCGACGAGGCGCCGTCCTCGCCCGACGTCGGCGTCGTCGCGGGCCGGTTCGCCTGGACCGGCGGCGACGCGGACACGGCCGAGGGGCTGTGGCGGCGCGCGGCGGAGCGGACCGGCGACGCCGCGCTCGAGGCGGTCGGTCTGCTGGTCCTCGCGCGTCTCGCCCGCGGAGACCACGGCGCGGCGGCCGCGCTGCTCGACGGCGGGCGCCTCGTCGCCCGCGACGTCGCCAGCGCGGCGGCGGCGCTCCTGGCGTCGGTGGTGCTCGGCCGGCCGTTCCGACTCGAGCCCGAGTTCGTCGCGGAGGCCGTGCTCCGCCGGCTGGTGACGCTCCTGTCCGAGCTCCTGAGCGCGGGGGACGGCTCGGCCGCGATCCGGTTCGCCGAGAACGCGCCGGCGTACGAGGGGACGCTCCCCGGGATCGGCTCGCTGTTGATCGACGACGAGGCCTGAGCGTCGTCGGGGTCGTCGCGCGGGGCCGCGGCGGCTCCTCGCGGCCGATCCGGCCCGCGCCGTCGCCGGTCTCTTCCGTTCCGGTACGGACGATTCCCCACCGCGGCGCGTGCGCGCGGACATGAACGGATTGACACTTCCCCGTCATCCGAGCGAGGCGTAGCGTGTCGAGCCGGCGGCGGAACGGCCGTCCGGTCGGCTCCGGCTCTGACACCCGCACCTCGGAAGGCACACCCATGACCCGCCCGACCGCGCGCGTCTCGCGCTCGTTCGTCCTGTCCGTCTCCGTCCTGCTCGCGGGCGCGTCGTCCGCGCTCGCCCAGGATCCCCCGGCCCACCTGATCCAGGCGCCTCCCGTCCCGGCGCTCGGCGCGGCGAAGGTCCACGTCCATCCGAACGGCTACCGGGTCGGACGCGGCCCGTTCGTGCCGGAGGCCGAGTACCCGCTGCTGCGTGCGATCGCGGCGGCGGAGAAGCTGTACGTCGCCGATCCGGCGCCGGTCGTGATCGAGGTGCACGGGTCGATCTCGGCGCCGCTCGGCCAGCAGATCGGCGGCGGGGCGGCCGGGTTGAAGCCGTACCGCGTGGCGTGGAAGACCGCGCCGATCGACGTCGCGGTGCGCGGAGCGACCGGGCCGTACTCGGATTCCATACCCGGTTTCGTGATCCTGAAGAACCTGACCGACGGGACGGTCACGCCGGGAGTCCTCCGGTTCCGGGTCGAGAACCTCGCGATCCGGGGGGCCGAGTTCGGCAACTCGGTCTTCTCGACGCCGAACGGTCTCCCGCCGACGCTCGGCGACTCGGTCTACCCGACGCTGCAGGTCTACGGATGCCGCGTCGAGAAGGGGGGCGGTCATCCGTACTGGGGCGCGCGCCTGCACGGTCGGGCGCGATTCGACTTCCGTGACAACCACTTCGCGTACATGGGGGAGCACTCCGCGTACGTCGACTCGCCGCAGGGCGACAGCTACTTCGTCCGGAACACGACGTCCGGTTCGACGCGCACCATGCTCCAGGTCGTGAACCGCTCGACCGCGAACCCGGGGCCGAGCGGGCACGGGCTGCTGCTCGTGGAGGGGAACCTCGCCACGAACGTCGACGGGAGCGGAGGGTCCGACTTCACGGTCGCCGGACACCTCGGCACGGTGATCTTCCGGAACAACGTCTCGTACCAGGGCGCGGGTCAGTCGGGCTCGCAGGGGTCGATCGTCGTCTACACCGACGACAGCGCGGAGCACGGGGCGCACCTGAGCGACGCCGGCTACTCGACCGACAGGGTGATCGTCCAGGGGCACATGGTCTTCGCGCCGGACGCGGACCGCGACCACGTGATGCTGTCGGGGGTCGAGGAGGTCGAGATCCGGGACGGGTTCCTCGTGATCGGGTCGCGGACGGCGTTCCACTTCGACGCCGAGTTCGGCGGTCCGGTGAAGAACGGGACGGAGTGCTTCGTCACCCCGGTCCCGGCGTCGATCCATCCCGGGTTCATGAGCGCGCTGATGGTCCGCCGGGCGAAGGCCGTCCTCGCCCCGATGCAGATCGACGCCCTCTGGTGCCCCTGAGCCGGGCGGGACTGGAAATTCCGCCCCGAAATCGTTATGCTCCCCCCGAATTCCGTCCGGAGGTCCGAACGGATCGAGTCGATTCACGCGTCGGGAGACACACTCATCGCCGAGAAAGAAGAAGCCATCGAGGTGGAGGGGCAGGTCGTGGCCCAGCTCCCCAATGCCATGTTCCGAGTCCGACTCGAGAACGGGCACGAGATCCTCTCGCACCTCTCGGGGAAGATGCGGAAGTTCTACATCCGCGTCCTGCCCGGAGATCGGGTGACGCTCGAGATCTCGCCGTACGATCTCACGAAGGGGCGGATCAAGTTCCGCCACCGCTGATCGCGGCCGCGTCCCCTCGGCTCCCTCCGAGCCGGGCCGCCGGACGCCCGCATCGCGAACCTCCACCGTCGACCGCCGTCCGAGTCCGGGTCCGCCGAGCGCGGCGAGCCCGCCTCGACCGGTCGTGCAGGCGTCCCGCGACTCGCGGCCGGCCTCAGAACGTGACCGCGAACCCGTCGGACGCGACGGCCCCGCCGCCGCGACCGGCGACCATCACCTCGATCCGGTGCCAGCCGACGGTCGGGAACGACTTCGAGAACACGGGGATGCGGTGCTCCTCCGTGGGCGCCTGGAGGAAGACGAGGGCCACGGCGACGCCGTCGACGAACACGACGGCCGAGCCGGCGGACGGACCCTTCCGGGCGAACCAGGTGATCCCGTCGCCCGAGAAGTCGTACCGCTCGACGGCGCCGGGCTCGGTCGATCGCTTCACCTCGCCGCCGAAGTCGAGGGCGTTCCAGGCGGTCGCCCAGGTCCCCGAGTGGACGACGCTCGGGTGGCGATCGTCGATCCGGATCCAGCCGGGGAGCGGGCTCCAGGTGACGCCCGCGTCGTGGCTCCGGTGGATCCACGCGTGCGACGTCACGTAGACGGTCTGGTCGTTCGCGAAGTCCGGGGAGACCCGGATCACGCGCTTGGCGTCGAGCGGGAGGCCGACGTTCTGCGGGGTCCAGGTGTCGCCGCCGTCGGTCGACCGGAAGACGCCGTCCCCGAGCGTCGCCACGAACACGGTCCCGTCGGTCGCGAACTCGGGCGAGAAGGCGAGGCTCTCGACGACCCCGTCGGCGGGGACGCCCGCGAGCTTCGTCCACGACTGTCCCGCGTCGTTCGACTCGTACACCCCGTGTCCGATCGTCCCCGCCATCAGCGTGCGGTCGGAGGCGAACGCGGGCGACACCTCGAAGGCGCGGGCGTCGAGCCCCGCCATCGGCCCGGAGACGTCGAGCCAGCTGAGGCCGCCGTCGACCGACTTCCGCACGCCGTGCTGGAACGGCGCCGAGAAGAGGGTCCGGTCGTGCGCGAAGTCGGGCGAGAACCGGAGGGCGTGCGTGTTCACCGGGGGGAGGCCGAGGAGTCCGATCCAGGCGTCCCCGCCGTCCGTTGAGAGGAACGTCCCCGCGCTCGAGCGGTTCAGGATCACGGTCCCGTCGAACGCGAAGTCGGGAGACATGCGGGAGCCGCGCGTGATCGCCGGGCCTCCGAACAGCTCGACCCAGCTCCGTCCCGAGTTCGTCGACCGCCACGCTCCGTAGTAGCCGTAGAACAGCGTGCGATCGACCGCGTACGTCGGCGACACCGAGAGCGAGCCGCTGTAGAGGCTGTGGACGCCGTAGCTCCCGCAGAAGACCCGGCCGTCGTTCGCGAAGTCGGGGGAGAACGACATCCGGCGGCAGACGCGGGCGGTGTACAGGTCGGACTGGGCGAAGCTCTCGCCCGCGTCCTCGGACCGGTAGAGCCCCTCGAACCCGCCGACGAACACCGTCTCGTCGGCGGCGAACGCGGGGCTCACCTCGAGCGTCGCGTAGTGCCAGTCGCTCTGGGGCGAGAGCGGCTCGAACCCGTCGGCGTGGAGGGACCAGGTCCCGAACGGCGCGTCGGCCCGGTAGCACGCGGCGTCGTCCCCGATCGCGAAGAAGCGGCCGCCGGGGGCCGCCTCCACCTCGACCACGGTCGGGTCGTCGAGGCCGGCGACCCACGGCGTGAACGTGGCGCCGCCGTCGGTCGACAGCATCAGGCCCGGCGGCCCCGCCCGGCCGAGCGCCACGGCGACCGTCGCGTCGGTCGCGAACGACGGGGAGACGGCGACGCCGGCCGGCGGGCGGGGGAGCGCGCCGAGCGGGCTCCAGGTGTCGCCGAGGTCGTCGGTGCGGAGGAGCGTCTTCCCTCCGGCCAGCACGCCGCCGCCGGGGAGCCGCGCGAGCGACGCGAACGGCGGCGGGGTCGGGGTCTCCACGGGCGCCCAGGTCAGGCCCCCGTCGGTCGAGCGGAGGAGCGCTCCGTCCGTGCCGGCGAGCGCGGTCCCGTCGACCGCGAACGTCTCGGAGCAGACGACGGCGTGGGTCGGCGCCAGGGCGACCCGGGCCCAGGTGAACCCGCCGTCGGCGCTCCGGTGGATCCCGTCCGCGGCCGCCGCGAAGACGACGCCGTCGCTCCCGAACGCCGGGGAGTAGGCGAACTCCCGGATGGACGCGCGCGCCAGCCGAGGGCCGAGAACGGTCCAGGTCCTCGCCCCGTCGTCCGAGCGCGCGACGAGCCAGTGGTCGGTCAGCTGGACCGAGGCGAGCACGACGCCGTCGTCCGCGAACGACGGCGACACCCGCATGGTGTGGACGACGTCGTGGGGAACGTGACCGAGGAGTGGGGAAGAAGACGCGAGGAGGAGGGTCGCGCCGAGCAGTCGGCGGTGGTTCACGGACATGACGTGCTCCCGGTCGATCGGATCGACCGGGAGCGCGCAACCCCCGTTCCACCCCGGAGGCTCCTCCGCCGGGACCGGGCGGGTCAGTCGTCGACGTGCTCGGCGAGGATCGGGGTCAACTCGAAGCGCCGGCTCAGGACCCAGCGGCCGATCGGAGAGGTCGGGTCGCCCGACTCGTACTTCTTCAGGAGGTTCGAGTAGAGCCAGACCTCGTCGCCGACCCGTTCGGCCGTCGTCACCTGGAACTCGTCCCAGACGTACTCGTAGTACGAGAGCGTCGCCGAGGCCCCGCCCGGGCGGATCCACGCCTCGCGCCGGACCTGGCGGCGCTTGTCGAGGTTGACGACGAGGCGCTCCCAGTCGTTCACCTCGTACTCCTTCCGCTTCAGCGTCTCCGCCGCGATCCGGAGGAGCTCCGGGTCGGTCGAGGCGGCCTCCGGCATCCGGACGGCCGCGAGCGACTGCTCGGCGATCCGCTTCAGGTGCGCGATCGCCTCCTCGACCTTCGCGGCCTGCGCGGCGCGGTCGGGCGTCTCCGGACGCGGCGCGTTCGGGTCGGTGATCGTCGGCCCCATCACCGCCGGCGCGCCCATCGCGTCGTCGTAGACGCGGGCCATCTCCACGGCGTGCCGCGCGTCCTTCAGCCAGGTCATGTTCTCGTCGAACCGTCCCTTGCCGAGGATCCGGCCGAGGACGTGGTTCCGGTCGGACGGGTCGGTCTCGAGGATGAAGGCGGACGTCTCCTGCCCCTGCCAGACGTCGCTGGCGACCCGTTCGCGGACGAGCTTCTCGACCTCGTCCAGGTTGCGGGTCCAGGTGCCGGTCAGCCAGCTCCACATCGAGTTCACCTTCTGCCGGTCGACGGCGGGGTTCCCGGCGGCCTGCTGGAGCCAGGCGAGGTCCTTCGGCAGCTCGACCTCGCGCCAGCGGCGCATCTCCGCCGCCCAGGCCCGGATCTGCGCCTCGTCGAACGGGTGGCTCAGGTTCTGCGGCCGGTTCTTCGACTCGTACTTCTCGCGGAGGGCCGCCAGACCGCGGTCGACGTCCCCCTTGGCCGCCTGACCCTCCGTGAGCCGGGCCATCCCGGACTCGAACGTCGTCCGGAACGCGTCGAGGTTGCCGGCGACGATCTGGACGTTCCCGTCGCCGCGGGGGAACTTCGCGAGCCGCGCGTCGAACCCGGCGAGCTCCCGCTCGATCCCGCGGACGCGCCCCGCGTCGGCGAGGTGCTTCACCGACAGGAGCTTCAGGTTCTCGAACGCGCTCCGGATCTCCTTGTCGAGCTGGACGAGGGCGGCGTGGTCGTAGCCGGCCGCCGCGGCCGCGGGCGCGCCGGCGCCCGCCTTCGCCTCGATCGCCGCCTTCAGCGCGAGGTACCGCTCGTTCGCCTTCTTCCAATGCGGGTCCGCCTGGTCCGACACCGCGGCGAGCCGCTTCCCCGCCCAGCCGAGCTGGTTCAGGCAGTAGTTCGCCGAGTCGACGTCGCCGTCCTTCAGCGTGGCGACCATCCCCTCGACCTTGTCGAGGCGTCCGATCGCCTGCTTCGTCAGCGCGTCCTGGGAGGACGCGACGGGAGCGAGGAGGGGGAAGGCGAGCGACAAGAGGAGCGGGAGGAGGGCGGATCGCATGGAGTCTCCGTGGGTCGACCGGGCGCGCTCGGGTCGGCGCGCGCCCTCCGGATTTGGTCGGACGCCGGAGGGTGACACCCTTCGGCGGAAATCTCGAACGGAGCGTCCGCCGTCAGGCCGTGCCGTCCGGATCGACCGGGGCGAGGTGCCCCGCCGCGCGCGCCCGCAGCCCCAGGTCGGCGAGGGTGATCGCGACCATCGCCTCGAGGACCGGGATCACCCGGGGGACGATGCAGGGGTCGTGTCGTC
>JAUIEL010000244.1 GCA_030428825.1 bacterium | reverse complement strand
CCGGAATCGGGTGAGGAAGTCCGCAGCGGGCGAGGCGGGGCCGGAGGAGGGACGAGGCTCCGAGAGCGACCCCGCAGCGCGACTCGTCCCTTCGCGGAGACCACGACCGACGCATCGCGCGAGGACGTGAGCGGGTCGGAGAGCTCGTCCCTCCTCCGGCCGCCGCCGTGGCGAACGCGCAGACGTCCCCGAACGCGTTACGGGCTCAATATTCTCTCTACCCTCTCGCGCGTCTCCGGCGCGATCGGGGGGACGGTGGCGCGGCTGCCGCCGATTCGGGCGTAGACGTCGACCAGGGCGGCGGGGCCGCCGGCGATCACCTCGCGGAGGCGCTCGGGCTCCTCGAACCGGTCGACCGCGTCGAGCATCAACGCCGTCGCCCAGGTCCCCCACGGCTCTTCGCCCTCCTCCGCGTTGTAGAGCGTCCACTCGAGGTGCACCCGCTCGGCGTCGTCGAGCGCCGGGTCGAGGAGGCGTTCCAGGTTCGTCTCGAACCGCTCGAGCGCGCGGCGCGCCTCGACGTCGGCGCTCGGCCGGCGACGTCCCTGGTCGTCGAAACGGTGCGCGTCGTCGAGCGCGAGCCACCGCCCGGTCCCCTCGTTCATCGAGACGCCGAGGAGACGCGCCAGTCCGGAGGTCGGGCGCGGGCGGCCGGCCTCGATCGCCGCGTGCCGGAGGTAGTACAGCTCCTGCGCGAGCCGTCGGGAGAGCCGCTCGCCCGCGGCGTCCGCCTCCTCGCCGCCGATCGAGCGCGCGTCGACCACCACCACGCGGCCGCGGTCGTCGCCGGGCGCGGGGGCGACGGCGATCGGCAGGTGCTCCGGCATCCCGAGGACGAACCAGACGTCGAGCGGCGGCACCGGCGCTCCGTCGTCCGGCAGGAGGCGGCGGACCCGGCTCTCGATCGCGTCGCGGCGCGCCGCGAGGACCTCCTCGACGCGCGCGACCCGTTCGTCCGTCCCGGCGTCGGCGCGCGCGGCGTGGAAGGTGAAGTACGCGTCCCCCTCGCCGGAGAGCGCCCGGTCGAACGCCGCCTCGACGTCCGATCGATCGGCGTCCGTGCAGTACGCGACGACGTCGAGCCCGCGATCGAGCGCGGGAGGCCGCGGCCCGCGGACGCTCGCGGCGAGGACCGCGCGCGCGGGCGCGGAGTCGACGCGGAGCCCCTCGGCGGCGGGGGCGGCGAGCGATCGTTCGAGCCGCTCGACCGGCGAGCGGGTCGGGGCGGCGGGGGCGGATCGGGACGGATCCGAGACCGCGGGCACGCCCGGGGACGGCGCCGAGGCGGTCTCGACCGTCGCCGCGGGGCCGGACGCCGGGGCGGCCGAGGGCGGGCGCGGCGCCTCGATCCGCACCGCGTCCGGGCCGCTCGGCGCGAGACAGCCCGCACCGGCGAGCGCGCCGACGACGAGGGCTCCGGTTCGCGTCCTCCCCGATCTCACGCGCGCTCCCTCCGAACCGGTCACTTCCGGTGCAGGACGATCTCGTGCTCGACCGACGGTCGCCCCGGGCGCGCCAGCACGAGCTTCAACCGCGACACGCCGGGCGGCACGACGCACTCGATCCCGCGCCCCATCGGACCGCCGGGGACCGTCCGGTCGACGATGCGGTCCTTCTCGAGCTCCCACAGCGTGAGCGACGGCCACTCCGCCGTCAGACCGAGCAGGGCGTCGCAGACGAAGACGACCCGCTCCTCCGACACCTCGAACGGACCGAACGGCGTCTCTCCCTCGACCACGCGCTCGGCCCCCTCCGCGCCCTGGAGGAGCCGCGGCGAGAGCCACGCCCGGATCCCCGCGAGCGCGAGCCCCTGCTCGAGGAGCGGGATCTCCTCGGCGTCGCGGCGCGCGCCGCAGTGCCGCACGGTGATCGGCGTCGGCTCGCCGGCGACCGCGATGCGGAACTCCGGGTCGGCGAGCGGCCGTGCCGCGAGCGCCGCGATCCGGTCGTCGTCGGCGCCGACGACCTCGGCCTCGTCCCGCCACGCGAGGCGCTCGACGCGCGCGCGGTCGAGCGTCGCCGCGCCGCCGTCGATCGACACGCGGATCACCCCGGCCGGGAGCGGACCGGTCGCCTCGGCGTCCGGCCCCGGGACGCCGTCGACGAACAGCTGGAACCACCGCCCGCGCTGCCTCAGCTCGACCGCGAACGCCGGAGTCGCGCCGACGCCCGCGCGGCGCGTGCCCGTCGGCCCCTCCAGCGTCGCGACCCGGCCGCCGTCCGGCGCGGGCGCGAGCGTCGCGCGGATCCCCTGCCCGAGGTCGACGACGAGCGCCGGGGCGCCGTCGCCCCACGTCCCGCGGAGGCGGACGACACAGTCGCCGCCGACCGGCCGCGGCGACCGGATCGCTCCGCCCTCGAGGACGACGCCGTCCGCGTCGAACCGCGCGCCGTCGCCGGCGACCCAGACCGAGGGACCGGGCGACGCGCCGACGTCGACGAGCACCGACGGGGCGGCGCGGCCGACCGAGGCAAAGGGCGCGGCGGCGAGGAGGAGCGAGAGGGCGACGCGACGGAGCATTCCGACGTTGTAGCGAAACGGCGCGAACGAAACGACGCCCCGCCGGTAGTCTGGCCGATTCCGCGTTCGAGGCAGGAGCACGAGACGAGCGTCATGTCCCCGGCGACCACGTGCGGACGGTGCGGCGTCGTCGTCGAGGCGGACGCGAAGCGCTGCCCCGGCTGCGGGCGGCTCTGGCCGTCGCTGTTCGGCCAGCGGCGGCGGCTCGACGCCTGGTTCGACAACGACCGGCCGTTCTCCAAGCCGCTCGGCCTCTTCCTGATCGTCGTCTACCTCGTCACCTGCCTGGTGGCGAGCAAGCGCGGGGACTTCGTCGCCGGAGGACTGTTCGGGCTCGGACCGGGCCCGGAGACGCTCTTCCGCTCCGGCGCCATGGCGACCGCGGCCGTCCTCCACGGCGAGTGGTGGCGCCCGATCACCGGGTGCCTCCTCCACGCCGGGATCCTGCACATCCTGTTCAACGTCGCCGCGCTGTGGCAGCTCGGCGGGGTGGTGATCGGCGGGTACGGCAACGCGCGGTTCGTGATCGTGCTGTTCACGTCGGGGACCCTCGCGTTCGTGACCACGATGACCCAGGTGCCGTTCACGATCGGAGCGTCGGGCGCGGTGTTCGGGCTGATCGGCGCGGCGATCGCGTACGGCTACCGTCGCGGCGGCGAGATCGGCGAACGGATCCGCGGCTACGGGTTCCAGTGGCTCGCGTACGGCGTCGTGTTCGGGTTCCTCGTCTCGAGCGTCAACAACTGGGCCCACGGCGCGGGGGCGGTGGTCGGGTTCGGCGTCGCCTGGACGTTCGACGTCTGGCGCCTGCAACGCGGCCGCGAGTCCGACGGCGCGCGTCTCCTCGCCCTCTTCCTGATCGCCGTCACGCTCGTCGCGCTGGTGGTCGGCGTGTGGCTCGGCTTCACGCGCGACTACCCGTACGTCCGCTTCCGGTAGGCGCGCCGCACCGGGCGCGCCTCCTCCGGCCCCTGTCACCTCGGACCGCGCGGCGGCTACACGTTGCCCGTCCCCCGCCGGTCGGATACGCTTGGACCACCGCACTGTGGTGGGCACCCGGTGTCGGAGTGGTCATGTCGCGTCGGTCGCCTCCCTACGGGCTCGTCCTCGCGGTCGGCTCGGTCTGTTTCCTCGCCGGGGCGTTCCTCGTCCCGCGTGACCTGTTCGTCGGCACGCTCCTCGCCAAGGAACACGCCTCCCCCCGCTCGGTCTCCGAGCGCGCCCACCCCCTGACCGGCCACGAGCTCGGCACGATCGCCCTGTTCGAGCAGGTCTCCCCCTCGGTCGTCTTCATCATGACCAGCCACCGGAAGCCGGGCGACGGCCTCGCCGGCGGGACGGTCTTCGACGCGGCGCCGATCGAGGGGTCCCCGATGGACGGGCCGCTCGACGAGTTCGAGTGGGACAGCGGGTCGGGGTTCGTCTGGGACGACCGCGGTCACGTCGTGACGAACTACCACGTCGTCCGCGACGCCGTCGACCTGACCGTCCGCCTCCCCGACCTCTCCGACTGGCCCGGGCGCCTGGTCGGGATCGACGAGGACAAGGACCTCGCCGTCCTCCACGTCGAGGCGCCGGCCGCCCTCCTGAACCCGATCGTCGTCGGCCGGTCCGCGCCGCTCCGGGTCGGCCAGCGCGCCTACTCGATCGGGAACCCGTTCGGCCTCTCCAGCACGCTGACCGAGGGGATCATCAGCGCGGTCGGCCGCACCATCCGTTCGGGGACCGGCGCCGGGCGGATCATCCAGGACGTCATCCAGACCGACGCGGCGATCAACCCCGGCAACTCCGGCGGCCCGCTCCTCGACTCGGCGGGCCGGCTGATCGGCGTGACGACGGCGATGGTCTCCGACGCCGGCGGGAGCGCCGGCATCGGCTTCGCCATCCCCGTCGACACCGTCAACCGGATCGTTCCGGACCTGATCAACCACGGCCGCCCCCGGCGCGCCGGCCTCGGCGTCCGCGTGCAGACCGAGGTCGACCGCCGCATCGACGGCGTGATGATCGCCTACGTCCTCCCCGGCAGCGCCGCCGAGCGCTCCGGCCTCCGCGGCAGCATGAACCCCGAGACCCTCCGCTTCGGTCTCGGCGACGTCATCACCGGGATCGAAGGCCGGCCCGTGCGGACCTTCGACGACCTGTACGGCCTCCTCGACACCCACCGGCCGGGCGACCGGGTCGACGTGACGTACCGCCGGAAGGGGAAGCTGCACACGACGACGATCGATCTGCAGGTGCTGCCGCCGGAGGGAAGGGAAGAGGAGGAGGGAGCGGGCGAGACGCCGTAGGGAGGGAGGAGAGCAGGGGAGAGCAGGGGAGAGCAACGAGAGCAAGGGAGAGGGCGCTCACGCGGAGGATCGGGGTCGGCCTGGGTACTTGGGGAGGTCGCCATCCCCCGGGTGCTCGATCGCACGGATCTCTAGGCTGGGTCGGATCCCGTTCCTGAAGCGCCGTGCCGTGACCGACACCACCGCCTCCGCTCCCTGGTCCGTCCCTCCCGACGATCTCCTCCGATCCCTCGGCAGTTCGCTCGCGAACGGGCTCGACGAGGCGGAGGCGCGGCGAAGGCTCGCGGTCCACGGGCCGAACCAGCTCCGCCGGACGCCGCCGCGGTCGTCGTGGCGGATCCTCGCCGAGCAGTTCGCGAACCTGATCGTCGTGCTGCTCACCGCCGCCGCGGTCGCGGCGTTCGCGTTCGGGGAGACGGTCGAGGGGGGCGCGATCGTGGCGGTCCTCTTCCTGAACGCGGCGATCGGCTTCGTGACGGAGCGGCGGGCGGTCCGGTCGATGGAGGCGCTGCGCGAGCTCGGGCAGGCGGAGGCGACCGTGCGGCGCGGCGGCGAGGTGACGCGGATCGCGGCGCGCGACCTCGTGCCGGGGGACGTCGTGATCCTCGACGCCGGGGACGTCCTGACGGCGGACGTCCGGCTCGTCGCCGGGTCCCGGCTGCAGGCCGACGAGTCGGCGCTCACCGGCGAGTCGCTCCCCGTCGCCAAGGATCCGGCGCCGGTCCCGGCGGAGACGGCGCTCGCCGAGCGGACGCCGATGCTGTTCAAGGGGACGGCCGTGACGCGCGGCGCCGCGGAGGCGGTCGTCACGGCGACCGGCATGGAGACCGAGCTCGGCCGGATCTCCGCGCTCGTCGCGTCCGCCGAACCGGAGGCGACGCCGCTCGAGCAGCGTCTCGACCGCCTCGCGCGCAAGCTGATCGGCCTGACCCTCGTCATCGCCGCGCTCGTCGCCGCCGCCGTCCTGACGTCGGGGCACGACCTCCTGTTCGCGGTCGAGATCGGGATCGCGCTCGCGGTCGCGACGATCCCCGAGGGGCTGCCGATCGTCGCCACCCTCGCGCTGGCGCGCGGGATGTTCCGGATGGCGCGGAAGAACGCGCTGATCGAGCAGATGGCGGCGGTCGAGACGCTCGGCTCGACGACCGTGATCCTGACCGACAAGACCGGGACCCTGACCGAGAACCGGATGACGCTGGTCGAGCTGGCGCTCGCGGACGGCGCCGTCCGGGTCGAGGGGACGGGGCTCGAGACCGAAGGACGGTTCCGGCGCGGCGACGCGCCGGTCGACCCGGCGGACGACGCGCTCCTGCTCGAGGCGCTGCGGGTCGGAGTCCTCTGCAACAACGCGACGATCGCGCCCGATCCGGACGGGGGCGAGGCGCGGGCGAACGGCGATCCGACCGAGGTCGCGCTGGTCGTCGCCGGGGCGAAGGCCGGGCTCGACCGCGCGGCGCTCGCGCGCGAGGCGGCGGAGCGGCGCGAGCTGGCGTTCGATCCGGACACGAAACGGATGGCGACGATCCACGCCGGGCCGGACGGCCCGTTCGCCGCCGTGAAGGGAGCGCCGGAGACGGTCGTCGACGCGTGCGCCGCCGTCCGGACCGGCGCGGGGGATCGGCCGCTCGACGACGCGGGGCGCGCGGAGTGGCTGGCGCGGGCGGAGGCGCTGGCGGCGCGGGGGGAGCGGGTGCTCGCGCTCGCGACGGCGCCCGTCGCGCCGGGGACGGAGGAGGCGTTCGACTACGAGGAGCTCGTCCTCCTCGGGCTCGTCGGCCTCCTCGACCCGCCCCGGGCCCGGGTGCGCGAAGCGATCGACGCGTGTCAGGCGGCCGGCATCCGGGTGGTGATGGTGACCGGCGACCACGGGGCGACGGCGTGGACCGTGGCGGCCGCGGTCGGGCTGATCGACCCCGCGCCGGACGACCCGATGTCGTTCGTCGACGCGCGCGAGCTCGCCGACCTCTCGCGGCTCGACGGCGGCGGACGGGAGCGACTCCTCGCGGCGCCGGTGATCGCGCGCGCGTCGCCGGAGCAGAAGCTCGACCTGATCGAGATGCACCAGCGCGCCGGCGCGATCGTGGCGATGACCGGCGACGGCGTGAACGACGCGCCGGCCCTGAAGAAGGCGGACATCGGCGTCGCGATGGGACGGCGCGGGACGCAGGTGGCCCGCGAGGCGGCCGACATGGTGCTCCGGGACGACGAGTTCGGGACGATCGTCGTCGCGGTCCGTCACGGCCGCGCGATCTTCGCGAACATCCGGAAGTTCGTCGTCTACCTGATGACCTGCAACGTCAGCGAGATCCTCGCGATCGGACTCGGCGCGCTCACGCCCGGCCCGCTGCCGATCCTGCCGCTGCAGATCCTCTTCCTGAACCTCGTGACCGACGTCTTCCCCGCGCTCGCCCTCGGCGTCGGCGAGGGGAGCCCCGCGCTGATGGACGACCCGCCGCGCGACCCGAAGGAGCCGGTCCTGACGCGGAGGCACTGGCGCGCCGTCTTCCTCCAGGGCGGCGTCATGGCCGGCGCGGTCCTCGGCGCGCTCGCGACGGCGCGGTTCGGGCTCGACCGGCCGAACGCCGAGGCGACGACGATCGCGTTCCTCACCCTCGCGCTCGCGCAGCTCTGGTACGTCTTCAACATGCGGAACCGGAGCTCGGCGTGGCTCTCGAACGAGGTGACGCGGAATCCGTGGGTCTGGGGCGCGCTCGCCCTCTGCGTCGGGCTGCTCGTGCTGGCGGTCGAGTGGACGCCGCTCGCGACGGTCCTGTCGATCGTCGACCCCGGCCTCTCCGGCTGGGGGCTGGCCCTCGGCGCGAGCCTCGTCCCGCTGGCGGTCGGCCAGGCGACGCTGGCGTTCACGCCGGCCCGGCGAGCACCTCGCGAACCCTCCGCGCGATCGGCGGCTCCTCCTCCGTGACGAGCGCGTAGAGCCGGCGGCTCCCCTCGGCGTGGATCGGGCCGGCCTCGCCCGACTCGTTCCGGCAGTCGTCGAGCCGGACGTCCCACGCCCCGAGACCGGCGGCGACGCGGCGACGGAGGTCCGCCGAACCGAACCCGACCCCCCCGCCGAAGACGACCGCGCCGCTCCCCCCGAGGAGCGTCAGGTACGCGCCCGTCACCAGGACGAGCCGGCGGACCAGGAGCGCGACCGCCACGCGCGCGCGGTCGTCCCCGCGCGCCTCCGCGGCGAGGACCGCGCGAAAGTCGGCGTCGCCGGCGAGCCCGAGCCACCCGGACCGACGGCTCGAGAGGTCGCGCACCTCCGCCGGCGAACGGCCGGCCTCCACCAGCGCCAGGACGACGGACGGGTCGACGTCGCCGGACCGCGTCGCCATCGGGAGCCCCTCGAGCGGCGAGTACCCCATCGACGTCTCGATCGATCGGCCGCCGCGGACCGCGCACGCCGAGCAGCCGCCGCCGAGCTGCAGCGTGACCGCGTCGACGGCGTCCGGCGTGGTCCCCTCGGCGGCCGCGACCGCCTCGACGAGCGCCGCGTGGGCCAGCCCGTGGAAACCGGTCCGCCGGAACTTGCGCTCGTCGTCGAGGTCCCGGGGGAGCGCGTACCTCATCGATTCCTCCGGTCGCGCGGCGTGGAACTCGGTGTCGAGCGCCGCGACCGCGGGGCGGTCGGGGAAGCGGGACGAGACGAATCGAATCGCGTCGAGCGCCGGCCGGTTGTGCCGCGGCGCGAGCGGGATCGCATCCTCGATCGCGCGCTCGACCCGCGCGTCGATCCGGGTCGAGGTGACCAGAGTCCCGCCGTGGACGACGCGGTGCCCGACCGCGTCGAACGGCTCGTCGAATGCGCCCGCATCGGTCAGCGCGGACGCCACGGCCTCCTCCAGGCCGCCCCCTCCGCCGACGTCGCGCTGGCCGCGCCGGCGGACGACGACGCGTTCACCGACGTCGACGAGCGCCGCCTTCACGGTCGCGCTCCCGGTGTTCAGCACGGCCACTCGCATCGGGCACCTCTCCCGGTCGAACATCCCCTACGGTAGCGTCGGCAAGGCACGGAGCTTGCTTGCGTCCGCGCGACTCCTCGCCCCCCGACCGGAGGCTCGTCATGGCCGATCTCTCCGCCCCGTCCGAACCGCTCCGCGACGAGGAACTCGCCGCGCTCGACGCGACCTGGCGCGCATGCAACTACCTCGCCGCCGCGATGATCCACCTTCGAGACAACCCGCTGCTGAGGGAGCCGCTCCGCGCCGAGCACGTCAAGCAGCGCCTGCTCGGCCACTGGGGCGCCTCGCCCGCGCTGTCGTTCACGTACGTGCACGCCGGCCGGGTCGTCCGCGAGCGCCAACTCTCCGCGATCTTCGTCGCCGGCCCCGGTCACGGCGCGCCGGGGGTGCTG
>JAUIEL010000243.1 GCA_030428825.1 bacterium | reverse complement strand
CCGCCGTGGCTGGTGCCGGTCTGGACGCTGATCTTGCTCAGCCCTTCCTGTCCGTTGATCAGCCCTTCGTAGCCGGCCATGTAGGCTTCCAGCTCTTCGGGCGTCGAATTCTTCTCGCCGACCTCGCCGATCGAGCTCCCGGCCGGCGCGTGGATGTTGAGCGTTCCGCTGCACCCGCTCGCGACCGGCGTGGCGTTCGTCGAGCTGTCGTTCGACCCGGACTTCGACGGGGACGAGCCGGCCCGCTCGGTGATCGAGCTCGTCGACGCGCCGTTCTCGGTCGACGTCTGGACGGCCGGCCAGCACCTCGGGGTCTCGCAGTTCGAGCGCGACCTGACGGGCGCCGGCGTCGGGCAGCGGATCTGGCTCGAGTCGCTCTGGCCGGATCCGGCGTCCCTCGGCGAGCCCGCGGTGGCGTACGAGATCGTCGCGGGCGGCGAGGGCGGGTTCTGGGACGAGCCGCGCGTCGAGTTCGACGCCGGCGTCGGAGAGTGGTTCCTGACGATGGCGCCGGTGAGCGCCGCGAGCGTCGACGTGAGCGTGACGTTCGCGGGGTCGACCGTCGAGATCCCGGTCGTCTGGGCCGAGGGGGCGCCCGTCGACGGCGACGAGGTGCCGCCCCCGGTCGACGAGAACGACGACGACGACGGGACCTCCGACGAGGACGAGGTGCCGACGGAGGACGGCTGATCCGGCACCGCCGGGGGGGCGCCGTGCCGGCCGGAGCGCCGGCCGGTCGACGCCCCCCCGGCCCTCTCTCCGCTCTCCGCGAATCCCCTTCGAACCCTGGCCTCAAGGAACCGACCGTCATGTCTCGTCGTGCGCCCCATCTCTCTCGTCGTCCTTTGCTCGCCGCTCTCCTGCTCGGAGGGGCCGTCGTCGCGTCGCTCGTGTCGACCGAGTCGCCCCCCCTCGACGGAGTTCCCGCGTCCGGCCCGTCCGCGCCGCGCGCCGCCGGCGACGAAACCGCTCCCGCGCGGCTCGACGTCGCCGCTCCGACGCGGGAGGAGGCCGGGGGCCTCCGCGTCGTCCTCCGATCGAACGGCGATCCGGACGCGCCGCCGATCGTCCCGGTCCGGTTCCGGTCGGCGGACGGCGGCGCGGCGATCACGGCGGAGCTGCCGCTCGACCGGCCGACGTCGCTCGCGATCGAAGGAGGGCGGTACTGGGTGTCGGCGCCGTCGGAAGCGGTCGGAGCGCGCCTCGTCTGGCCCGACCGGATCGCGATCCCCGACCGCGTCGAGCGCGCGGCGCGGAGCTCCGACGACGACGAGGTCCTGCACCTCACGCTCTTTCCGCCCGGAGAGGTGCGGCTGCGCGTCACCGACGGCGCCTCGCCGGTCGACGTGCCGGTGGCGTTCCGGCGGGAGGGGGCGACGACGGTGCGGCGGACGGTCCGGTCCGGCGCGGGCGGGTCGGCGGTCGTCCGGCTCCCGGTCGGTCGGTACCGGGTCTCGCTCGGCGGCCTCCGGTACTCCGTCGACGGCGACCCGGGCCATCGGGCGTTCGAGGAACGGCTCGACCTCGGTCCCGAGGGTGCGGACCTGGAGCTCGCCGTCGCCCCGATCCGCCACCCGACGCTCCGGGTCGAGGCGGTCCTCCTCGTCGACGGCGTCCCGCTCGAGGCGGACCGGCTGCGGCGCTTCGCGGTCGTCTGGCGAGGGTTCCGGTTCCGTCCGGCCGCGGTCGCCGCCTCGGGGACGTTCGTCGCCGAGGAGGTCGCGCCCGGAGGCGCGCCGCCGCCCGAAGGGAAGGCGGGGGTCTTCCTCTCCGGCGAGGGGCTGAGGGAGGTGGCGCTCGAGGTGAACGACGAGGCGCCCGAGCCGGACGTCTTCCGGTTCACGCTCGACGTCGAGACGCGGCGGGACGCGTTCTCGATCCGCTACGTGGGAGAGGGGGGCCGGGTGTTGGCGCGGGAGGAGCTCCAGCTCGTCCTGCTGTCGGGCCCGGACGCGACGGTGACCGAGCACCGCGTCGTCGTCACCGACGCGGGGGGGCGCGCCGACGTGGAGGGGGTCACGTTCCCGTGCCTCTTCCACGTCGACGACCGGACGCCCGGGCGGCGCGTCGATCCGTGCGAGACGTCCCCGCGCCGCGTGCGCCACGCGGAGGAGGTGACGGTGCGGAGGGCCGAGCGGCACCGCGTCGTCCTCGGGTTCCCCGATCCGACGCTCGCCGAGGCGGTGCTCCGGCGCGCCGGGTCGGGTGTCGTGCTCGACGTCCTCCCGATCGACGTCCCCGCGGAGCGGAACCGGAGCGTCGCGGCCGACGGCCTGAAGGGGATCCAGCCGGAGGCGTGCGAATCGCTCGCCCGCGAGGGGCTCCTCGACCTCGGAGACCTGGCGCCGGGTCGGTACCGGGTGACGCTGTTCGTCCCGGACCGGGGGACCTGGAGCGAGGAGGTCGCGGTCGACGTCCGGACGGCGGTCCAGCGGCACGAGGTGCGTCTGCCGCTCGCGGACGGTCCGCTGGAGGGGACGCCGAACGGGCTCCGCTTCGAGCGGGAGGCGCTGGTGGTCGACGGCCGCGTCCCGCTGACCGCGATCCGTTCGATCTACGCGAACGCGTCGCTCGCGGACGACCTCGCGACGCGGATGCCGGCCGCCGCGTGGCTCGGCGCGGACGGGGCGTTCGCGCTCCGACGGCACGCCGCGACGAACGACGCGATCACCGTCCTGGTCGACGGCGCGCGGGTCCTGCGGTTCCGGAAGCACGACCTTCGCGGGCCGACCCTCCTCTCGGACGACGCCGTCCTCGTCGGGAGGGTGGTCGACCGACACGGCGGTCCCGCCGAGGGGTTGGCCGTCAACCTGACCTCGCTCTGCGGCGGGGAGGGGAGCGGCGCGGCGACCTGGCCGCACTCCAGCGAGCTGCTCGACCTCCGGACCGACGCGGCCGGACGGTTCGAGATCACCGGCGTGACGGCCGGCTCGTACCTGCTGTCGGTCTGCACGCTCGAGGTCGGCCCGTCGGCCGGACGGAACTTCGAGTTCGCTCCGGAGGACCTGCGGGTGATCGAGGTCGCGCCGGGGCGCCAGACCGTCGAGGTCCGGTTGACCGACCCCGCGTTCTGCGCGGAGGAGCACGATTGCGCGGGCCACGGGCACGGCGGCTGACCGGCGGCGGGCGGGCCGAGGCTCAGCGGGGCCGCGTCTCGAGGAGCTGATCGATCGAGTCGCGCTGGGACGTCCAGTAGTACGGGGCCTCGTCCGGGAGGAGCTCGAGCGTCCGCTCGAGCGCGGCGGCGTCGCCCCGGCACCACGCGAGGAGGAACGAGGCGTACCACGCGTCCTGCCGGCACTGGTCGGGGAGCGCGCGCGCGCCGGCCGGGCGCGCGCCCCGGACGATCGCGTCGACGTACCGTTCGGCCCGGCGGAGCGCGTCGCCCTCCTCCGGGGCGTCGGTCGCCCCGCGCATCCGGGCGTTGATCGCACGCTCCGCCGCCCAGAGCGCGAACGTCGTGCTGGCCGCCGCGTTCTCCGGGTCGGAGGAGATCGCCCGGTCGAGCGCGTCCCACGCCTCCGCGTGTCGGCCGAGGAGGCGGCGGGCCCGGGCGACGACGAGGTGGAGGTCGGAGGCCGCGACCGGATCGCCGGCGCGCTCGGCCGCCGCGGACCACCGGGCGGCTCGGGCGAGCAGCTCGGCGCCGATGTCCCGTCCGCGCGGCGCGGTCGTGAGGAGCTCGCGGAGCTCGCACGCCGCGAGCGTCCCCTCCACGCGCTCGCGGACGAACGTGCGCGGTCCGGCCGCGAGCGCGGCGCGGAACGACTCGGTCGCGCGCGCGGTCTCGCCCGAGGAGAGGAGGGCGTTCCCGAGCTCGGCGCGGAGCTCCCCGTCGTCGGGCCAGCGCCGGCACGCCGCCTCCGACAGGTCGAGCGCCTCGTCGACCCGGCCTCGTCGCCTCGCGACCTGGGACGTCATCAGCGCGTGGCGCGCGTCGCGGTGGAGGGCCGGGACCTGCTCGAGGCAGCGCGACGCCTGGTCGAGGTCGCCGAGGAGGAGGGCCTCGTACGCCTGATGCAGGAGGGTCACCGGCCGGTATCCGTCGGGGGTCACCAGTCCGAGGAAGAGGCCGAGCGCCTTCGCGTGGTTCCCCTCCCGGCGCTCGAGGAGCGCCAGCGCCTCGCGCGCCCGGTCGTGGTCGCGCCGCCGTTCCATCGCCCGCTCGATCTCGCGCCGGATCGCCGGGGGCGGCGCGTCGGCGAGGCGGAGCGCGACGGCGACGAGCACGTGGTCGTCCGCCGCGTCGCGCGCCGAGGCGTCCTCCACGTCCGAGGGCGCGGGGGCGAGCGCCTCGATCGCCGCCGCGGGGTCGGCGCCGTCGACGAGGGCGCGGAGGGCGACGACCGCCCGCGTCTCGCGTCGCGCCGCCGCCTCCGCCAGTCGGTCGCGGGCGTCGTCGGTCTCGCCGAGGTGGTGGAGCGCGAGCGCCAGCACGCAGTCGGACCACGGACGGCGGACCTCGAGCGCGCCGGACTCGAGGAGCCGCTCCATCCGCCCCTCCAGCGCCGTCGCGTCGTAGACCGAGCGCGTGGCGTCGATCTCGTGCACCACGTCGAAGAACCGCTCCAGCGCCTCGTGCGCCGCGCACGCCCTCTCCAGCGATTCGACCCGTTCGCCGTCGCCGCGCGACCGGAGCGACTGGAGGAGCTCCCGGGCCCGGGCCGGGTCGCCGTCGCGGACGAGGAGTTCGTGCGCGCGGGCGAGGTCGGCGTCGAAGAGGCGGCGCTGTGCGTACCGGCCGGTCCCGAGCGCGCCGAGCAGCAGCAGGATGACGGCGCCGAGCGCGACCGCGAGGATCGAGGCGGCGCGGTGCCGGCGGGAGAGGAGGAGGAGCCGGCTCGTGAGCGAGCTCGGCGCGGCGAGGATCGGTTCGCCGCGGAGGTACCGCTCGAGATCCTCGGCCATCTCGAGGGCCGTCCCGTACCGGTGGTCGGGGTCCTTCCGCATGGCGCGGCGGAGGATCGTCTCGAGGTCGCGGTCGCGGCCGAGCCGTCGGGTCGCGGGCGCGTCGTGGAGTTCGATCCGGCGCAGGATCTCCGGCAGGGGCGTCTCCCGCGGGATCGGCGGGCGCCCTTCCGCCGCCTCGTACAGCGTGACCCCGAGCGAGTAGACGTCCGTCCGCGGGTCGAGGGCGACGCGGCCGGCGACCTGTTCCGGCGACATGTACAGGACGGTCCCCGCCGCGGTCCCGGCCTGGGTGAGCCGGACGTCTCCGAGGCCGTACGCCAGCCCGAAGTCGAGCAGGACCGGTTCGCCCCCGTCGAGGAGGACGTTCGACGGCTTCACGTCGCGGTGGATCACGCCGGAGAGGTGCGCCTCGTTCAGGGCGCGGCAGAGGCCGGCGCCGATCCGCGCGACCTCCCGCGGGGGGAGCGGTCCGGCGGCGGCGAGGCTCGGCCCGGCGAGGAGCTTCATCACGAGGAACAGGAAGCCGCCGTCCTCGCCGACCTCGTGGATCGGGACGATGTGCGGGTGCTCGAGCGCGGCGGTGATCTCCGCCTCGCGACGGAAGCGCGCACGGAGCGGGTCGTCCCGGTCGACCGGCGCGCGCAGCACCTTCAGCGCGACCTCGCGGTCGAGCTCGGGGTCGTACGCGCGATGGACCACGGACATGCCGCCGCGGCCGAGCTCGGAGAGGAGTTCGTACCGGCCGAGCCGCGCGGGGACTTCGCCCGGCGGCTCGGGGTCGACGCCGGCCGTCCAGTCGCGCTCGCGCGCGATCAGCGAGCGGAGCCGCGCCGCCAGCTCCGCGTCGCCGCCGCAGATCGCGTCGACGTCCGGCTCGCCGCCCGCCTCGAGCTCCAGGAAGCATCGCTCGAGCAGGTCGAGCAGCCGCTCCTCGTCGACGTCCCCGAGGGGCGGACCGTCCGCCGGATCGTCCGGTCGACGACGTGGTGAGGACGGCGGCGGGGTCGAGTCCAAGCGCGAGGCCTCCGGGCCGGCGCGGTCAGTCGGCCGGGTCCGACGGGTCGATCGGATCCCAGTCGAACCCCTCGATCGGACACGCCTCGGACTCGTGGACGCCGACCAGGTCCTCGAACCGGACGTGTCCCTTCGTCGCGCCGGGCGGGATCTCGAAGAACGCCAGCGGCCCCTCCGGCGCGGGCCAGCGGAAGAGCGGGGTGGAGAGGGATTCGGTCTCCGACGGGAAGACGGCGTGCGTGGCCGACGTCATCCGGCCGATCGCGGCGACCATCGTGCCGGCGCCGAGGGTCGGGTCGAGGACGCCGGGCTCGTACGGGATCGACGCCGAGGGGAGGAACGGCGGGATGAACGGGATCGCGATCGTGATCGGCTGGGAGATCTTGAAGTGCGGCTTCTCCTGGTTCGCCGTCACGAGGCCCGGTGTCGCCTCGGCCGTCGAGAGGGCGGCCGGGATCGGGTTCCCCTGCAGGCTCACCGCCTGGACGCGCAGCTCGAGGCCGAACGCCGCGGTGTCGTTCAGTCCTCCCCCGCGCGCGAACTGCCGCCACGCCGCGGCGCCGATCTTCTTGACCGCCGCGTTCTCGAGGAGGCGGGTCCAGTCGATCACGTCGAACGTCGTGGCCGGCCCGTAACCGCCGGGGTGGGAGAACGTCGTCAGCCAGTAGTCCGCGATCGGCGACGCGGTCCAGGTCGGGAACTGCGTGCACCACGTCAGGTCGTTCCGCTGGGCGAGCACCGGCTGCCCGAGCTGCTTCACGAAGTCCGGCTCGGCCGTCGCCGCCGCCGCGACCTGCTCGATCACGAGCGCGGGGTCGAGCCAGAGCGCGGCGCCGCTCGCGGTCGCGAGGTCCTGGGCGTCGACCAGACCGGCCAGCGACGGCGCGAGCGTCGCGCCGACGGTCGACTGGTGCGGGGTCAGCCAGGGGTGGTTCCCGAGATGGACCGCGGCGTCGTTCACGTCCTGCGTGCTCTGGGGATTCGGTGCGCGCAGGGTGACGTCGACGAACAGCAGGTTCCAGGCCCCCTGGTCCGCGGCCACCCGGATGCGCCCCTTCGAGGTCCCCGTCAGCGTCTCGAAACCGCCGGCGGAGGCGGGCGACCCGAGGCCGTGACCGGTGATCGACAGATCGGTCGTCGCGAAGGCGAGCGACGACAGCACGAAGAGGAGGGGGGCGCTGCACATCATGGGCTGTTCCTGGTCTCGGGGGTTTCTCTCGACTCGGGAGCGATCGTGGCGCCTCGGCGGCCGGGGACCGTCGACGGACACCTCCATCGAGGACGGTGCAAGGCGTCACGGAATGTAACCGTGATTCTCGAACGGAATCGGATCGACCTTCGGGCAACCGCGTTCCGAGCGAGCCCGACGGCGTCTTCGGGGTCCGGCTTTCTCCCCGCCGCGCGGCGATTCGCGTGTATCCTCGGGGGCCGAGAGGAGGCCGTCGTGAGCGAGCTCGAACGCGACATCGAGAGGGCCCGCGCGGGAGATCGCTCCGCGCTCCAGTCGCTCCTGACCCGCAACCACGGCCGCATGCGCCGCTACACCGGCAGCCTCCTCGGGCGGCAGATGAAGGCGCGCCTCTCCGTCTCCGACGTCCTGCAGAGCTGCTACGTCGACATCGTCCGCGGCATCTCCTCGTTCCGCGAGTCGTCGGGCGCGGCGTTCGAGGCGTGGACGCGGCGCGTGGTCGAGAACGGCGTCCGCCGGAAGTCGCGTCAGCTCGGCGCGCAAAAACGCGGCGCCGGTCGGGTGCACGAGCTGCCGGACGAGCTCCCGTCGCCGACACCGACGCCGAGCGGCCAGGTCGTCACCGCCGAGCAGCTCGCGCGCGTCGAGGCCGCGCTCGCGACGCTCCGCGAGGACCACCGCGAGGTGCTGCGACTCCGCCTGGTCGACGGCCTCTCCCACCACGACATCGCCCGCCGCATGGACCGTCCGCTCAACGCGACGCGGATGCTCCTCTCCCGCGCCCGCGCCGAACTCTCCCTCCGCCTCGAGCGCGACGCCGCGGGGCGCGGCTGACGCGCGGCGGACGCCGGGCCGCGAGGGTCTCGGGTTTCACGCTCTCGGCGGCGAGTGCTCCTCGCCCGCCTTCTGCCCGAACCGAACGAGGTCTCCCACCGTGAAGTCGGCCGGGAACCCGATCGTCGTCGGCGACCACGGGGTCGCGGTCAGCAGATACGAGTCCGGGTCGGAGAGGATCGCGCCGAGCACGACGTCGAGGACGAGGCGCGAGCCGACCGGGCCGAGGCTCGTCCCTCCCTCGAGTTCGGCCTCGTGCAGCAACGCGTACCAGAGGGGGCGCCGCTCGGCGAACGCCCCCTCCGACGTGGTCGCCGGGGAGGTGTCCGTCCTCACGGAGACGGCGTCCGCGACCGAACGACCGTCCGCCAGGCCGAGCTGCTCCCCCCGGCAGAGGGTGACGTACGCGAGGGAGACCCAGCGCTCTCCCTCGGGGAGCGGGAGGTGGGGTGCGATCGCCCGCGGGAAGAGGGAGAACTCGCGGGTGATCCGGGTGTCGATGCGGCGCGACGGCTGCGGCGCGCGCGCCGCGGGGTCGCGGCTCGGGAAGAAGAACGACCAGTCGATCGTCCAGTCGTCGGGGAGGTCCCGATCGCCGAAGAGGTCCTTGTTGGGATCCCCGAGAGGATCGGAACGCACCAGCCCCGGGGGGAAGACCCTCTCGTTCAACGCGTAGCGGGAGCGCACCATGCTGTGACCGAAGCGGAACCCGGCGAGGAGGAACTCCAGCGGGATCCGGAACGGCCGCTTCGGGTCGCGGAGCCGCTTCCCGGAGAGCCACGCCGCGGGGTCGCTCTGCACGTCCTCGAGCTCCTGCCGCGACGACTCGTGCAGCACACGGGGCAGGTAGTCGTTCACGGTCAGCCACTGGACGGCGTGACGTACGGTCCTTCCGGCCTCCCGGAAGCCGAGATCGACCGCGGTCCGGTCGAGCCACGCGTTGTGCGCGTGGAGGATCGCGAGATGCAGCTGCGAGATCATGACGTTCTCGTCGTTCCGCGGCTCGGTGACGACCGCCTTGCCCGGCCAGGTCCGGACGAGGTCGAGGTCGCGGGCCGCGCCCCGGAGCGGATCGGCCCTTCCTCCGGTGACGAAACGCGCTCCCTCGAACAGCCAGGGGGCGAGCCGGCGTCCGCTCCCGTACACGGAATCGAGGTCGAGACGGGGGCTCCGGTGTTTTCGGAGGCCGTCGGGACCGAACCGGGCGGAGCTGAGGTCGTGGG
>JAUIEL010000242.1 GCA_030428825.1 bacterium | reverse complement strand
CGAGGGCCCGGCGAGGTAGCCGAGGGCCTGGAGTTGCCGGTGCGCGAGGTTCCCCGGAACGACCTCACCGAAGCCCGCGACGGAGACCATGGATCGGTTGGAGAGCGGTTCGATGACCTGCGGATCCATGCTCGCGGTCAGCGCGGCCTCCCGACCGCCTTCGCTCCCCAGCCATCCCGACCCGAGAGCCGCCGCCGCCGCGACGAGCACCGCCGCCGCCGCCGCGTGCCGCCACCCGACGACCCGCCGGGGTCGGACGACCGACGCCCGCTGCGCCTCGCTCAACGCCGGCGCCTCCTCCTCGGTCAGCGCCTCTTCCAGCGCCCCCGCCGTCTGCCGCAGCTCCTCCACGAACGCGCGCGCCTCGGCGTCGTCCGCCAGCAGCCGCTCGACCGCCGCCCGCTCGTCGCCGTCCAGCTCCCCGGCGACGTACGCCGACAGCCGCCAGTCGTCCCGATCGAACTTCATCGTCTCGCCGCTCATGACGTCACCCGCCCTTCGCTCGTCTCACCCGCGCCGAGCCGAGCCCGGAGCGTCTTCAGCCCCTCGTGGATCCGCCACCCGACCGTCCCGATCGACTCCCCGGTCACGCCGGCGATCTCGCGGTACGAGAGCCCTCCCTGGAACTTCAGCCGGAGCGCCTCCTGCTCCTTCTCGGGGAGGGAGGCGAGCGACGCGAGCACCCGCGCCCCCTCCTCCTCCCGCTCGAGCCGGGCGCCCGGCCCTCCGCCCGCCGGGTCGACCCGCTCGTCGACCCGCACCTCGTCGCTCACCTTCATCACCCGCTCCCTCCGGCGGGCGTCGATCGCCCCGTTCCGGACCACGGTGTAGAGCCACTCCGCCAGCCGCCGTTCGACGTCCGCCCGGCGCTGCCGGCAGAGCTTCAGGAAGGTCTCCTGGACGACGTCGCGCGCCCGCTCCTCGTCCCCGAGCAGACGCCGGGCGTAGAGGAGCAGCCGCCCCTCGTACCGCTCGAGCGCGTCGCGGACGAATGGAAGGTGGGTCATGCGCGGGCCATCCTGGCGGACCTGTCGGGGAACACCACGGACGAGCCGACGAGTTCTTGGGGAAGGAGGGAGAGGAACGAGAGGAAGGAGAGGAAGGAGAGCGCGGGTGGCGGGGCGGGAAGGACCGGGATCGGGGCCGCGGACCGGAGGCGGGGGCTTCGGGCCCCTCTCGTTCCTTTCCTTCCTCTCGTTCCTCTCCTTCCTCTCTAATGGCCCCTCCGGTTCCCTGAACGGAGCGTCCCATGATCACGATCCTGCTCTCGCTCCTGCTCTCCGTCCCCGCTCAGGACGACCCGGCGGCGGCCGTGGACGCGCTGAAGGGCGAGTACGACGCCGCGCAGTCGGCGTTCTGGGAGAGGTACGGCGCGGCGGGGAGCGAGGAGGAGAGGGAGGCGCTCCTCGCGAGCGACTACCCGGACCCCGAGTCGTACGCGGAGCGGTTCCTCGCGATCGCGAAGGCGAACGAGGGGACGGACGCCGCGCTCGACGCCCGGGTCTGGGTCGCGCAGCAGCTCCAGCCGGGCGAGGAGAAGAGCGGCACGCTCGACCTCTTGCTCGCGCACCACGCCGACTCCGAGCGGCTCTCCACGGTCTGCCGCACCCTCCGGCGCGACCCGACCGCGGCCGCCGAGCGGTTCCTCCGGACGCTGCTCGCCGACAGCCCGCACGCCGCGGTCCGCGGAAACGCCGCCTACGCGCTCGCGCACGCCCTGAACCAGATCGGCGAGTTCGCGGGCCGGATGGACGACCGGGACGACGACTCGAAGGCGCTCCGGAACTGGCTCGGCGAGGAGACCGTCGCCCGCCTCCGCCGGGTCGACCCGGTCGAACTCGAGCGGGAGTCGAAGCGGCTCCTCGAACTCGTCGTCGCCGAATACGCCGACGTCGGCGCCGGCCGCGGCACGCTCGGCGAGGACGCCGAGGGGGACCTGTTCGAGCTCGAGCACCTCGCCGTCGGCCAGGTCGCGCCGGAGATCGAGGGCGAGGACGTCGACGGCGTCGTCTTCAAGCTGTCCGACTCGCGAGGGAGGGTCGTCGTCCTCGACTTCTGGGGCGACTGGTGAGGCCCCTGCCGGGCCATGTACCCGCACGAGCGGTCGCTCGTGAAGACCTACCAGGACCGTCCGTTCGCCCTCATCGGCGTGAACAGCGACCCGGACCGCGCGAAGCTGAAGGAGCGGATCGCGGAGGAGGGGATCACCTGGCGCTCGTTCTGGGACGAGTCGACCGGCGGCCCGATCGCCACCCGCTGGAACGTGAGCGGCTGGCCGACCATCTACGTCCTCGACCACGAGGGGGTGATCCGCTTCAAGAACGTCCGCGGCGAGTCGCTCGACCGCGCGATCGAACTGCTGGTCGCCGAGGCCGAGGCGGCGGCGGGGAGCTGAGACCGGATCCGCGCGGGCCGGGCCGTCGCCTCGCTCAGCGACGCCCGGCGACCGAGGCCCGATAGGCGCGCACCGCCTCCTCGGAGAACGCGACCTCCATCAACTCGCTCGCCGCGTCCGCCTCCCGGCCGCTCCACCCGATCCCTCGCGTCCCCGCGAAGTCGTCGGCCAGGAAATCGATCGTCGTGAAGCCGGCGACGAAGTCGGCGAGTTCGACCGGATGGAGGTCGAAGTCGACGCCCGCCACCACCGCCGTGACCGCGAACCCGACCGACCAGTAGTCGCGCCACTCCTGGTGGAACGGATCGGACGGCCGGTGGAGCCCGGCCAGGGCCTGTCGGGTCAGCGCCACCCCGGAGGTGCCCGCCTTCCCGCCGAGATACGCCGACGCCCCGATGACCGGGAGGTTCAGAGCCGTTTCCCCCTGGAACTGCACCCCGAGCGAACGCGCGTCGTGCCAGCCGAAACCGCCTACGAACCGCCCGCCCGCCGCGAGCTGCAGCGCCCGCGTCGCGTGGACGTCCACGAACGCCCCCGGTCCGACGTGGACGTCGAACGACACGACGTCGAGAAGGTCGAGCACGCGGTCCGGGAAGTAGAGGAGCGCGCGGGCCCACCCCGGGCGGTCGGCGTCGAGACGGCGGGCTCGGTTCGAGCCGAGCCAGGGTGTGTCGAGGGGAGCGGATTCCGACGAATCGTCCGCCCCCTCCGGCCCGAGCGCGCTCAGCGCCGGTTCCTCCGGATCGATCGATCGAACCGCCCGCAGGAGCGGTCGCGCCGCGTCCGGTTCGCCGGCGTCGAGACGGGCTCGCGCGAAGTCGAGCGCGCGCTCGACCCGCGCCCGCGTCTCGTCGGGCGGGATCGTGCCGCACGCCGACGCGGCGAGCGCGAGTCCGAGGAGCACGAGCGCCCGCCTTCCGGCGCGGAGCGGCCGGGGGCGCCCCCCTCCGGCAGGACGACGTTCGCTACGATCGGGTCCGCCCGGGAGCCGATCGGAGCCGGGAAGGGACGGGATCCGGGAGTGCATGTCGCGCGCCTCCTTGAAGTGACCTCGTCGGGTGATGCGGGAGGCGGCGGCGGAATGGGCACCGAAAAAGCGGGCGACCTCGGGTTCTCCCCCGAGGAGTGGGAGCGGGTGTACGCCGAGCTCCACGAGTTCCTCGTCGGGCGACGGCGCCGGAAGGCGTCGGATCTCTCGGCGGGAGCGACCGACCTCCTCCACGACGTCCTCCTGCGGTGCCTCGAGCAGCCGAACGGGCGGACGGCCGTCCGCGAGCGCGGTCTCGCCGCCTACGTCTTCGATCAGGTCGTGCGGGACCACGTCCAGCACCGCGACGCGGAGAAACGCGGCGGCGGGTGGCGCCGGGTCACCCTCTCCTCCTGGAGCAAGGTCGCGGACGGAGCGTCGACGGACGACGGGCTCGACGTCGAGGAGATCGCCGCCGCCATGGCGGCGCTGGAGCGCGCGGACCGCGACGCCCACCGGGTGGCCGCGTTCAAGCTCTACTCGACGCTGACGATCGACGAGATGGCGGAGGCCCTCGGCGTCAGCCCGTCGAAGGTCAAGCAGGACTGGCGCTTCGCGCGCGCGTTCCTCGACGACCGCCTCACCGCGCAGGAGGGACTCGAATGACGCCCGAGCAGCACGCCCGCGTGCGAGCGCTGTTCGACGCCGCCGTCGCCCTCCCTCACGGCGAGCGGGAGGCGTACGTCGAGCGGGAGGCGGCGGGAGACGCGGAGGTGCTCGCCGCCGTGAGGGCGCTCCTGGCGCACGCCGGAGAGTCGCATTCGTTCGAGGACCTCCGGCGGCTCGATCCGGAGGTCGTCGCCGCCGCGCTCGGAGACGGTGCGGGCGGGTCCCCGGAGACCGCCCGGTTCTCGCCGGGGTCGCGGATCGGCGGCTACCGGATCGTGCGCACGATCGCGGCCGGCGGGATGGGGATCGTCTGCGAAGCGGTCGACCTCGAGTTCCCCGGAGATCGGCGGGTCGCGCTGAAGATCCTCAAGGAGGAGATCGCCGGATCGCCGGAACGGCGCGAGCGGTTCCTGCGGGAGGCGGCCGCCGCCGGCCGCCTCGAGCACCCTTCGATCGCGAAGGTCTTCGCCACCGGCGAGGATCACGGGCTCCAGTACCTCGCGATGGAGCTGATCGACGGCCCGTCGCTCGCGGACGTCCTCCGCTGGCGCCGGGACGGGTGCGACGGGGATCGCGATCACGAGGGTCGAGAGATCCCCGACGACGACGGGTGGCGGCGCCGGGCGACCGAGAAGTCGTGTCGCGTGGCGCTCTCCCTCGCCCGCGCGCTGGAGTCGACGCACGCCCGCGGCATCCTGCACCGCGACGTCAAGCCGTCGAACGTCCTGATCCGGCCGGAGACCGGCGAGCCGGTGCTGACGGACTTCGGGCTCGCCCGGACCGAGGGAGACCGGTCGCTGACCCGGACCGGCGACTTCGTCGGGACCCCGTACTACGTCTCGCCCGAGCAGGCGCGCGGCGCCGAGGTCGACGAACGGACCGACGTCTACTCCCTCGGCGCGACGCTGTTCGAGCTGCTCGCGCTCCGAGTGCCGTTCCCGGAGGCGTCGACGGCCCAGGTCCTGGCGAAACTCGTGTCGAACGACGAGGCGCCGGCGCTCCGCACGATCTCGCACGAGGTTCCGCACGACCTCGACCGGGTCGTCGCCCAGGCGCTCGAGAAGGACGTCGAGACGCGGTATCCCGACTCGAGTTCGTTCGCCGCCGACCTGGAACGGTTCCTGTCGTACCGCCCGGTCGAGGCGAGACCGCTGGGACCGCTGACGCGGCTCTGGCGCTGGGCGACGCGGCACAAGGCGATCGCGACATCGATCGGACTGACCATCCTCCTGCTCGCCACCGGGACCGGCGCCGCGTTCGTGTTCCGCAGCGCGAACGCGCGGTCCGCGTTCGCGACGGCCGAAGCGTCCGCGAAGCGGGGAGCGTGGACAGACGCGCTCGCGAAGTACGACGAGGCCCGGCGGTACGGATACGACGACGACGTGGCGATCACGATCGGCCGGGTCGAGGCGTGGCAGGGGCTCGCGGACAACGAGAAAGCCCTGGCCGAGCTCGATCGACTCGAGCGGGAGTCCGATGTCGGCCCGCATCGCGCGAAGATCCTTCTCCTGCGCGGCCTGATCGGGCACAACCGGTTCCTCGACCCGGACGCCGGACTCGAGAAGATCGAGGCGGCGCTCGCGATCGAGGACCACCCGCTCTCGCCGGCAGACGCGGCGTTCGCCCGCTCCTACCTGGCGACGGATCTCGTCGACGCGAAGGTGCTCCTCGAGGAGGCGCTCCGCCTCGACCCGGCGCACCACGGGGCGATCGCGAACCTCGCCTTCGTGCTCATCCTTCTCGGGTCGACCGACGAGCTCGACGGTGCGCTTGCTTTGTATCGAAGTCTGGCTCCTGAGAATCCGAACGCGCTCGGCCTCGAGGTCCTCGTGCGCGCCGTCGCCGGCGACTCGGATCGCGCGCGAATCCTCTTGGATCGGGAAGGAGCGCGGCTGCCGGCGCACCTCCGAGGAGCGCTCGACGCAGCCCTCTCGATCGTGACGAGCGTTCACGGCTTCATCGGCGCGTACGAGCCGGTTCGAGGGCGGGAGAACGCGCTCGCCGACCTCGATCGCGTCCGGATCGCCCTCGCCCAGCTCGCGCCGAGGGTCCTCCAACTCGAGGCCCTGCTGAAAGGGCAAGATCGCGAGGAGATCGGATTCGAGGTCGCGCTTCCGCCGGTCGCGGCCCGCCTGGTCCGGGAACTCGTCCGGTTCGCCGTGCGCTTCCCCTTCGACCGACCCGAGGCGCTCGTCGAGAGACTGACCCGCCTCATCGACCGGGAACCCCTCTCGATCCTGTTCCAGCTGCGCGCCAACCTCCACTACGCCGCGGGTCGCTACCGAGACGCCGAGAATGACTATGACCTGGCGCAGCGGGTCCCCGGTCCGTCGTCGTCCGAGTTCCGTTCGATCTGCGCGATCGGCGTGTTTTCCGCCCAGTACCACCAGGTGCACCAGCTGCGAGCCTCCGGTCGGCCGACGACTGCCGCTCTCCTCGACCGCGTCTCGAGGAGCCTCGGGGCGATCTCCCGCCTCGACGGCCTGACGCCGCGGAGCTGGGAGTTCGTGCACTCCTGTGCGCGCGAGGTCGCCCGGCCGGCCGACGTCCTCGCCGTCGCCTTCGCCTGGAAGGGCGAACACCCCGACGACCCCGACGCCCTTGCCGCGGCGCGCGCGGCGGTCGCCGCTCTCGACGACGAGTAGCGGTTTTTCTCCGAATCGCATGCCCGGTCCTGCGGCCGTCTCCGCATCCCCGAGCGGACGACGAACCGGAGGACCGATCCCATGCTCGCGAAGACGCTCCCGCTCATCCTGCTCTGCCTCGCCGCGCCGCTCGCCGCGGCCCAGCAGCCCGAGACGGCCATCGAACTCGTGGAGGGGAACGAGCCGACGCTCGTCCACTACGGCGCTCACACCGTCGGCGGGCAGATCTCGCCGGGGACCGATCTCGACCTGCTGACCTTCCAAGGAGATGCGGGGGATTCGGTGCGCGTGCGGCTCCGGAGCCACACGAACGGCTTCGATCCTCAGATTCAGGTCTACGACCCCTCGTTCGCGTTGCTCGACTCGAGCTGGTGCGACGGTAAGTCGAGCTTCAACGCGACGACGTGCACGGTCGCGCTCGACCTCCCGAACCTACCGGCGTCGGGGACCTACACGATCGTGCTGAGCGACGTCGGCGTCAACGAAGCCGGCGCGTACGTCTTCCAGATCGAGCGATTCCTGCCAAAGATCCCCTACCCCGGCATTCCGTCGGGGCCGACCCTCCTGCAATCGGTCCTCCCTTCCACGGACTTCGATCACCTCCGCTTCGAGGGGAACGCGGGGTCGATCGTCGTCGTCAACGTCACCAGCACGAGCAACGGCCTCGACCCTCTCTTCGAGCTCGTCGATCCCTCCGGAGCGATCTCGGCGTCCGCGTGGTGCGATGGGAAGTCCAGCTTCAACGCGACGATGTGCTCGATCTCGCAGCAGCTCCCGCTCCCTCTCACCGGAACCTACACCCTCGTCCTCAGCGACGTCGGTTCCGACGAGACGGGGAACGTCAACATCAGCGTCACCTGCATCCTCGGCAACTGCGCCTCCACCCCCGCCGGACTCACGCGCGACGTCCCGACCGCCTCCCTCTCCGCCGGCGGCACGCAGAACCTCGCCCTCGACGGCGGGCCGGCCCGCGCCGGGCAGCCGTTCCTCGTGCTCGGCTCGGCGAGCGGGCACTGTCCGGGGCAGCCGCTGACGCCGGACACCTGCCTGCCGCTCAACGCCGACCCGTACTTCGCGTTCACTCTGAACCGACCGTTCCAGCCGCCGATGTCCTCGTCGACGACCGCGCTCGACGGCGCGGGGCAGGCGGGAGTGACGCTGACCGTCCCGCCCGGCTCGCCGGCCGCGCTCGCCGGCCTGACGCTGACCCACGCGTTCCTCTCGTTCCACGGGCCGCCGTCCGCGGCGACGCTCGACTTCACGAGCAACCCCGTCACCCTGGAGCTCGTGCCGTGAGGTCGCCCCTCGAAGCGCCCGCGCGCGCGCTCCTCCTCGGCGCCCTCTCGGTCTCCGCCGGGTGCGTCGACCTGCGCCAGTTCGACCTCTCGGTCGTGTCCAACCGTTCCGTCGCGCTCGGCGAGCTCGACCCGGCGTCGCTCCCGGTCGAACGACGCGTCGAGGGGGAGGAGGCGGTCTGGACCGTCCTCTCCGTCCCGCTCGGCACGCCGACCCTCGAGGGGGCGGTGGACGACGCGCTGGCGAAGGGGGACGGCGACCTGATGGTCGACGCGGTCGTGCGTCGACGCGCCTGGTCCGCGCTCCTGTTCGGACGCCGCGCACTCGTCGTCACCGGCGACGTCTACCGCACCCGCGACTCCGGAGGGACGCCGTGATCCGCCGCCGCCCCTCCGCCCTGCTCGTCGCCATCCTCCTCGGAGCGACCGCCGGCTGCTCCGTCCACCACGGCGACTTCACCGTCCTCTCGGACGTCCTGGTCGACCTCTCGCGCGCCGACCTCTCGTCGCCGGACCGCGCCCGCGGCGTGGTCGGGGAGGACGTGACCGACATCGTGCTGTTCGTCCCGCGGTCGACGCCTTCCCTCGAAGGGGCGATCCGCGACGCGCTCCGGAAGGGGGGCGGCGACCTGATGACCGACGTCACCGTCACGAGTCACGGCTGGTACCTCCCGCTGATCTGGGGGCGCGTCGGTTGGCGCGTGGAGGGGGACGTCGTGAAGACCCGGAGGAATCGATGACTCTCCGCGCCCGACGTCTCGCTCCGCTCGCCCTGCTCGCCGCCGGTCTCGGCGCGATCGGGTGCGCGCACCGCGTCCACGACTTCTCGCTCGTCTCGACCCGACCGCTCGCGCTCGACGGCGTCGATCTCGACGCCCGGCCGGCCCGGCGCGTCGCCGCCGAGGACGGCCTCTGGTTCTTCCTGTTCTTCCCGCTCGGAGGCTCGGTCCAGCCGCCGGAGGTGATCGAGCGGGCGCTCGACGAGCACGGGGCGGACCTGCTGCTCGACGCCGAGGTCTGGCGGACCGCCTGGACCGCGCTCCTCGTGAGCCGGGTCGGTGTCCGCGTCGAGGGGGACGCCGTGACGCTGGAGGAGGACCGATGACGATCCCCGGCCTCGCCGCTCGCCTCGCCGCGCTCGGACTCCTCGTCGCGAGCGCCGGCTGCTTCTCGATTCCGTTCGGCACGTACGCCGTGCTGAGCAACCGGAACGTCTCGACGTC
>JAUIEL010000923.1 GCA_030428825.1 bacterium | reverse complement strand
CGCTTCACCCTCGACGGCCTGCCGGGGAAGCAGATGGCGATCGACGCCGACCTGAACGCCGGGATCATCGACGGCGACCAGGCGCGCGAGCGGCGCGACTCGCTCATGAAGGAGAGCGAGTTCTACGGGGCGATGGACGGCGCCTCGAAGTTCGTCCGCGGCGACGCGGTCGCCGGCCTGATCATCACCGTCGTGAACCTCCTCGGCGGCGCGATCCTCGGCCTGGCCCAGGGGATGTCGGTCGCCGAGGCGGTCCGGACCTACTCGATCCTCACCATCGGCGACGGCCTGGTGGCGCAGGTCCCGGCGCTGATCGTCTCGATCTCCGGCGCCCTGCTGGTGACGAAGTCGTCGGCGGAGGCGTCGCTCCCGACCGAGTTCGGCGACCAGCTCTTCTCGAAGTCGCGCACGTTCGTCCTGGTCTCGACCGCGGCGCTCGGCCTCGGCGTGATGCCGGGCCTCCCCGCCCTCCCGTTCGTCCTCCTCGCCGGGTCGCTCTTCGTGCTCGGCCGCGTCGTCAAGAAGAAGGAGGAGGCGGCGCGCCAGGTCGAGCTGGCGCCGCCGCCCCCGCCGCCGCGGAAGTCGGAGTCGGACCAGATCGAGGAGCTCCTGACCGTCGACCGCCTGCTCGTCGAGGTCGGCTACCGGCTGGTCGGCCTGGTCCAGAGCGGACCGACCGGCTCGCTCCTCGACCGGATCTCGCAGCTCCGGAAGCGGTTCGCGTCGGAGATCGGCATCGTCCTTCCGCCGGTCCGCGTGCGCGACTCGGCCTCGCTCGACCCGGGCGCCTACCGGGTCCTCCTCGGCGGGGAGGAGATCGCGTCGGGCTCCCTCTCCCCGGGCTGCGCGCTCGCGATGCCCCCCGGCGAGAAGGCCGAGCCGATCCAGGGCGTCCTCACCCGCGACCCGACGTTCGGCCTCCCGGCGTACTGGATCCGCGAGGACCGGCGGGACGAGGCGGAGGCGAAGGGATACACCGTCGTCGAGGCGTCCGCCGTCCTCGCCACCCACCTCTCCGAGGTGTTCCGCGAGCACGCCCACGAGATCCTCACCCGCGACGACACGAAGGCGCGGATCGAGCAGCTCAAGGAGAGCGCCCCCGCGCTGGTCGAGGACGTCACGCCCGGCTGCCTGTCGCTCGGGGACGTCCACAAGGTCCTCCGGAACCTCCTCCGTGAGGGGGTCGGCATCCGGAACCTCGCGCCGATCTTCGAGACGATCGCCGACCACGCGCCCCGGACCAAGGACCCCGACGTCCTCGGCGAGTTCGTGCGCGAGCGGTTCGCCCGCTCGATCTCCGCCCGCGTCGTCGACGAGCGCGGCACCCTCGTCGCGCTCACCCTCGATCCGGCCCTCGAGCAGTCGCTCGCCGACCTCTCCGCCGACCCGAACCAGCTCGGCATCGCGCTCCGGCAGGTCGTGGAGCAGGTCCGCCGGGCGGCGGAGCAGGCGAACGCGAAGGGGCGGGCGCCGACGCTCGTGGTCCGCCCGACGCTCCGGCGCGTCCTCGCCCTGCCGCTGCTCGACCAGAAGCCGAAGGTGCCGGTCGTCTCGTACTCCGAGATCGTCGGCGTCGAGAACATCGAACCCGTCTCCGTCATCCGCATCCCCGGATCGCCGGTGGAGGTCCCCGCATGAGACTCCGAACCATCACCGCCCCCACCGTGTCCGACGCCCTCGCCCGCGTCGAGGAGGAGCTCGGCGACGACGCGCTCGTCCTCG
>JAUIEL010000241.1 GCA_030428825.1 bacterium | reverse complement strand
CGCCGTCCGTTCTCCACTCGCGGCGAAGGCGCCGCCACGCGCCCGCCGCGACGGCCGCGGCCGACTCTCTCGCCCCGGTTCGGGCGATCCGGCCGGAGATCGTGTCGATCGCGAGGATCGCGAGTCGCTCTCGCTCCGTTCCGCGAGCGCCCCGCGCGACGCCGAGGAGTCGATCCGCGTCCGACGCGTCCCCGAGGTACTGGAGCGCCGCGATCGAGTGGAGTCCGACGTCGTCCTCGAGCGGGACCCGTCGTCGCAGGTCCACCCGCTGCGCCGCCTGTTCCGGCGTGAGGTCGTGCGGGTCGATCGACTGCGTCCGCAACGCATGCGCGAGAGCGATCACGCGCTCCCGTTCCGCGACCCGATCCGCCGCCGGCTCGCTGATTGTAGGACTCGGGGCGCCGGCTCCGGCGCGCGCGGCCTTCGGAGCTGTCGACGACGTCGACAGCGCGAGACCGAGGAGCGCCGCCGCCGCGAGCGAGAGCACGACCAAGGAAACCCGGGCGACCCGGGCGACCGTCCCCGCGGCGGTTCGCCGGACCGTCGACGCCGCGCTCTCCCGCCCCTCGGACCACTCCCGGAGCGCCCGATGCATCGCGGCGCCGTCGGGGTACCGGTAGCGCGGGAGCGGGTCCGCCGCCTTGGCGACGATCGCCGCCAGCGCGGGGTCGTGGCGATCGAGCGGAGCGAGCCCGGCCGCGGCCCGCGCCCTCCGCCGCGGAAGGGTCGCGGTCAGCAGGTCGTGGAGGGTCGCGCCGAGGTGGAAGACGTCCGAGCGCGGCGAGACGCGCCCTTCCAGGAGCGTCTCCATCGGAGCGTACGCCATCGTGAGGGGCCGCCACGTGATCGTCTCGAGCTCGGAGCGGAGGAGGCGGGCGACGCCGAAGTCGAGGAGGACCGGGCGACCGGACGGAAGGGTCGCCTCGCCGATCTCGTTCGGCGGGACCTCGAGGATCACGTTCGACGGCTTGACGTCGCCGTGCACCATCCGGCGCGCGTGCAGCGCTCCGAGGACCTCCGCGACGTCACGTCCGATCGCGGCGATGCGCGTCGCCTCGGCGGGGGAGGTCTCGCCGCGCCGCGCGATCCGGTCGAGGACCTCGGCGAGAGTGGGTCCGTGCACGTACCGCATCGCGAACCAGAGAAGATCACGGTCCTCTCCGGACGCGTATACCTCCGCCAGACCCGGATGGTGCAGGGTCGCGAGCGTCCGCGCCTCCGCCTCGAACCGGCGGCGCGCGAGCGGGTCGGCCGTGGCGCGCATCACCTTCACCGCCACGACGCGGTTCCCCAGCGACGCCTGCCGCGCGCGGAACACGCGCGAGGACCCCCCTCGTCCGATCTCTTCGACGAGTTCGAACTCCCCGAGGTGATCCCCCGGGGACGGCGTCGCGGGCGCGTGCGAGGAGTCCCTCATCGGTTCTCGTCGTCCGGGATCTCGACCTCGCCGTCAGCGTTGGAGGCGCGCGCGGAGTCGGCGCATCAGGCTGCGCACCGCTCCTCCGCTCATGGCGAGGCGATCACCGA
Source organism: bacterium (assembly GCA_030428825.1). Taxonomy (GTDB): domain Bacteria; phylum Planctomycetota; class B15-G4; order B15-G4; family JADJEK01; genus JAUIEL01. The sequence continues at coordinate 7,711 of JAUIEL010000241.1, read as the reverse complement.
CGTCGGCGGCCCGATGCCCCCGCCAGGCGAAGAGATCGATGGCGGTTCGTTCTCGGGTGTCGAGGTCCGCGCGCAGCCGATCGACCAACTCGTTGCCGACCGCCCGCTGCGTCGGGGTCGTGTCGGAGCTCGTCGCCTCGTGCGGCGGCGGCGCCGAGTGTCGATTCCCTCGTGCCCTCTCGACGCCGTGCCGCCGCGCGTCGTCGAGGATCACGAACTCCAGCTGCCAATGGAGGAGGCGGCGCAGGGTCTTCGCGTCGCGCGCGTCGTCGCCCGTCCGCGCCGGCACGCCGCGGGCCAGCACGCGAAGGTACGTCTCTTGAACGAGGTCCTGGTCGCTCGTCGCCGACCGCGCGCCGCTCCGTCGGCGTCGGACGCGCCGAACGAGCTGCTCGTGCCACCGCGTGAGCTGAGAGTCGGACATGGGTTCCCCTTCTTCCGGGGCCGGTCCCGAGCATCCTATCGGAGTGTCCGAGGAGCGCACCTCCCCGGCCACGAAAGAGGGCGGGCGCCGGCGTCGCGCCGGCTCCCGCCCTCGTCGTCGGGGGGCCGTGCCCCGCGCCGTCGGTCGCGGTCAGACGGTCACGTCGGCGCGCTCGAGGTTCTCCTGGGCGTACTCCCAGTTGACGAGGGAGTCGAGCCAGGTGGTCGCGTAGTCGGGGCGGCGGTTCTGGTAGTCGAGGTAGTACGCGTGCTCCCAGACGTCGATCGTGATCAGCGGCTTCTTGCCGTGGCAGATCGGGGAGTCGGCGTCCTTGGTCTGCACGATCTCGAGCTTCCCGCCGGCGTCGCAGAGCCACGCCCAGCCCGAACCGAACAGCGTCGCCGCCGCCTTGTGGAAGGCCGACTTGAACGCGTCGTAGCCGCCGAACGCCTCGTCGATCTTCGACGCGATCGCGCCGGTCGGCGCGCCGCCGCCGCCCGGCTTCATGCTGCGCCAATAGAAGGTGTGGTTCCAGATCTGCGCGGCGTTGTTGAAGACCCCCTTCCTGGCGTCGTCGCCGGAGGTCTTCCGCATGATCTCCTCGAGCGAGAGCTCCTTCAGGTCGGTCCCGTCGATCAGGCCGTTCAGGTTCTTCACGTAGGCGGCGTGGTGCTTCCCGTGATGGAAGCCGAGGGTGTTGGCCGAGATATGCGGCTCGAGCGCGTCGGCGGCCCAGGGGAGGTCGGGGAGCGTGAAACGGTCGGTCATCGGTACGGGATCCCGGGGTCGTGGTGGCGGATTGACATGTTTCGAAGATTCCCCATAGCATAGGGAGCGTCGACGCAAGCCTCACGACCGTGCCGGCGGTCGGAGGGGGAACGAGGGAAAAAGATGATCACCGCGCCTCGCCGCCGGGACGACGTCCCGCGTGCGCTCGTCGCCGCTGCGCTCCTCCTGCTCCTCTCCGGGCGGTCCGGTGCGGCCGACGGCGCGCCGCGGTTCGTCCCGACGCCCGGAGATCGCTCGATCTGGGTCCCGGTCCACGACGTGGAGCCGATCCCGCCGCGGGGGGCGACGAAGGTCGCGGCGACGCCGAACGTCTGGCACGTCCCGGGTCTCGTCGCGCCGGGCGCCGCGGCGCTCGCGGGGACGAACCTCTACGTCACGAACCACCTCGGCGCGAACCTCGTGTCGGTGGTCGACGTGCAGGCGTTCGGGGGGGAGTCGATCGTCGGGACGATCGCCACGCCCGTCGACCCGATCGACCTGGCGGTCGCGGGGGCCGAGCTCTGGCTGATCTCCGCGGCGCGGGACGCCCTGCATCGCCGGCCGCTCGCCGGGGGCGCGTTTTCGTCGATCCCGCTGCCGTCGACCTTCCCGACGGTGACGTACGGCGACGGCCTCCACGCGCACCCCGACGGCGTCCGGCTGTTCGTGGTGCAGCCGTTCGACGACCGCGTGCTCGTCGTCGACCGGACGTCGGGCCAGGTCGTCCAGACGATCGCCGACCTGCATCACGTCCCGCAGCGGCTCGTCTTCTTCGCCGGCGGCGCGCGGATGGCGGCGCTGTCGGTCGGGCTCGACGCGCCGAGCTGCGGCGCCACCGGACCGCACGTCGCGGTGTACGACGTCGCGGGGGCGGCGCAGCGCCTGTTCGAGATCGACGTCCACGGCGAGTGCGTGACCGGGCTCGCCGAGCTCGCGGGGACGCTCCTCGTGGCGCGCTCCCACGAGTTGCTCGCGTTCGACGGGACGACCGGGGCGGCGCTCGCCGCGCTCGACGCCAACGTGGTCGACGTGTTCGTCGCCGCCGGCAAGGTCGTCGGACCGGCGGCGGGGGACCTCTTGCAGGCGGCGCCGGACCTGGCGCACGTCGAGAAGACGAAGCCGTTGCTGGCCGGCGCGCTCGCCTGGAGCCCGCCGTTCGGCGAGATGGTCGCGTCGGCGGACGGGCGGCTGTTCGTCTGCAACCGGAACGACGGGGCGCTGACCGTCGTCGACCTCGAGGCGCCGGCGGACGCGTACGGCGCAGGGTGCCCCGGGACCGGCGGCGTCGTGCCGACCCTCGGCTGCGTCGGCTCGCCGGCGGTCGGGGGGGCGCTCTCGCTCGACGTGGCGGGCGGGCTCGGCGGCGCGTCCGCCTGGCTGTTCGTCGGCGCCGACCCGGCCGCGGCGCCGCTCGGCGAGGGGTGTCTCCTGGTCGTCGAGCCCCTCCTCGCGCCGATCGGGCCGTTCCCCCTCGGCGGCGCCGGCCCGGGGAGCGGGTCGGTCGTGCTGCCGACGGCGGTCCCGGTCGGGACGCCGCTCGGGACGCGCGCGTCGCTGCAGGCGTTCGTTCTCGATCCCGGCGGCGCCCTCGGTTTCTCGAACTCGAACGGCCTCGAGCTGCGCGTCGAATGAATCGGAGCCCTCCCCCGGAGGGGAGGCGAAGGAGGAGAACGATGAGCCGTCCCCCGTCCCGCGCCGCCGCGTCGCTCGCCGCCGCGCTCGCGCTCGGCCTCTCCGCGCCGTCGCGCGCCCACGCCCCGCACGACGTGGTGAACGCGGTCGCGCTCTCGCCGGCGTACGCGCAGGACGGGACGGTCCTCGCGGCGATCCAGCTGACCGAGCATCACTTCATCGCGCGCTCGACCGACTTCGGGAGGAGCTGGCTCGAGGTCGGCGCCGAGGCGGCCGAGCAGCGCGTGAACGGACTCGAGTTCTCGCCCGACTTCGCGAACGACCAGACCGTCTTCGCGGCGACCGAGAACGGCGGCGTCTTCAAGAGCGTCGACGCGGGGCTGACCTGGAGCGCCGCCGGCGTCGGTCTCCGGTCGGCGGAGGTGTTCCAGGTGTCGGCCTCGCCGGACTTCGCGAACGACGCGACGCTCCACGCGGCGACCCGGGTCGGCCTCTACCGGTCGGTCGACGCGGGGCAGTCCTGGACGAAGGCCGCGCCCGGGCTCCCCGACGAGGAGTTCCGCGTCGTCGAGTACGCCGGCGCCCCGCACGTCGTCTTCGCCGCGAGCGACGTCCTGTTCCGCTCGATCGACGCCGGGCAGACCTGGGTCGCGGTCCGCGATTTCCGGCGGTCGGTGAAGAGCCTCGCGATCTCCCCCGCGTTCGCGACCGACCTCACCCTCGCGGTCTCGTTCGGCGACTCGACGCAGACCGGCGTCTTCGCCTCGGTCGACGGCGGGGCGTCGTTCGCCAAGATGGCCGTCGGCCTCACCGACCCGCTCGTCAACCGGGTCGCGATCGCCGACGACGGGACGTTCTTCGCCGTCTCCGAGGCGGCGGCGTGCTTCCGCGCCGACCACGCGTTCGGCCCCTGGACCGAGTACTCCGACGGGTTCGAGATGCCCGCCACGCAGACCGACTCGCACTACTTCACGCTCGACCCGAGCCCCGCGTACTCGGTCGACGGCGAGGTGTACGTCGGCGGTCACGAGGGGCTGTTCCGCTCGGCCGACCACGGCGAGACGTGGCGCCAATGCGACCTGTACCACCAGCGGATCAACCGGTTCCTGTCGATCTCCCCCGGCTTCGCCACCGACGGCGAGGTCCTGGCCGGCAACTACGGCGGCGGTCCGTTCCGGTACGACGACGCCTCCTCGGTCTGGACTCCCCTCGGCCACGGCGTCTTCAGCCTCTGGTGCGGGGCGCTCGAGCTCTCGCCGGACTACGCGAACGACGGCACGATCTTCTACGGCTACACCGGGACCTGGCGCTCGACCGATCGCGGGCAGAGCTGGACGAAGGTGCTCGGCAACACGGACGTGACCCGGTCGATCGCGATCTCGCCGCGGTTCGCGACCGACCAGACGGTCCTCCTGAACGCGGCCGGCTTCGGCTCGCACCGGTCGACCGACGGCGGGGCGACCTGGACGCCGATCCCGTCCCTCCCCGCGGTCCGGATCAACCACCTCCGGTACGACCCGAGCTTCCCCTCGCCGCCGACGATCTACGCCACGCCCCAGTTCGGCGGCGTCCTCCGGAGCGACGACGACGGCGCGACCTGGAACGACGTCTCCGGTCCGATGGCGGGGCGGAACGTCCGCGCGTTCGAGCTCTCCCCCGACTTCGCGAACGACGGCGTGATCGTGGCGGGGACGGTGAAGCACGGCCTCTTCCGGTCGACCGACCGCGGCGCCTCGTGGACGCCGATCCCGGGGATGCCGTCCGGGGCCGACGACACGATCGAGAGCCTCGCCTTCTCGCCGGACCACGCGAACGACCGGACGATCTTCGTGGTCAGCCTGCTCGACGGCCTGCACGTCACGACCGACGACGGCGCGAGCTGGCAGCCCCGGAACGCGGGCCTCCCCGCCGACGCCAAGCGTGTCGTGCGCGTGTCGCCGGGGTTCGCGACCGACCGGACGGTCTTCGTGACCACGCACGACTGGACGTGGCGGAGCGGCGACGCCGGGGCGACCTGGACGCGGCTGGACGGCTACGTCCGCGTCGACGACAAGCACCCGACGGTCTTCTACGAAGGGAACTGGTCGAAGGCCGGCGGCGGCGCCGACCAGGCGTACGGCTCGCAGGTGACGCAGTCCGCCGCGGCGGGCGACGCGTTCGAGTTCGAGTTCCTCGGCGACCGCGTCGTCTGGCACGCGCGCCGGGACGGGCAGTCGGGACGCGCCGACGTCTACGTCGACGGCGCGCTCGCGGCGACGGTCGATCTCTACGCGCCGAACGTGCTCCAGACCGCGCCGGTCTGGAACCACGCGTTCGGCGCGGTCGACTGGCACGTCGTGCGCGTCGTCGTCACCGGACAGAAGAACCCGCAGTCGGTCGGCTTCCTCGTCCGCTCGGACGGCTTCTCGCGGCACTTCTGAGGCGGGGCGCGCTACGATCGCCGCCGACGGTGCGGCCGCGGAGCAAGACGGGGAGAACGGAAGATCGTCTCGCGCGACGGAGTCCTCGGGGTCTGGCGGAGCAACCGCGTCGAGCGCCTGGTCGACGCGCTCGCGGACCGGCTCCGCGAACCGGTCGGCGACCCGTTCGCGCTCGAGACCGTCGTCATCCCGAGCCGCGGGATGGAGTCGTGGCTCTCCGCGCGGCTCGCCGAACGGCTCTCGGTCTGCGCGGGGATCGATTTCCCGTTCCCGAACGCGCTGCTGAGGGACGCGTTCGCGGCGGTGCTCGGGGACGCCCCGGAGCGGCTCGCCGCGTGGGACGTCGAGCGCCTCCCGTGGAGCGTGCTCGGGGCGCTCGCCGAGCTCCTCGGGCAGCCGGAGTTCGCCGACGTCCGCCGCTACCTCTCCGACGATCCGGACCTCGAGACGCCGCGCGCCCACCGCTTCGCCGGCCGGGTCGCGACGCTGTTCGACCGCTACCACGCGTATCGTCCCGACCTCTGCCGGCGGTGGCGCGACGGGGGCGGCCGCGACGACGGGTGGCAGCCGATCCTCTGGAACGCCGTCCGGGATCGCCTCGGCGGGGACGACCCGGCGGCGCGGGCCGAGCGCTTCCTCGAGCGCTGCGAGGCGGCGTCGATCGACGGGACCGGATTGCCGCCGCGGGTGTTCGTCTTCGGCGTCTCGATGCTCCCGCCGCTCTGGGTCCGCCTCCTCGGCGCGCTGGCGCGGCACGTGCCGGTCGACCTGTTCGTCCCGGCGCCGAGCCGCGAGTACTGGGGGCACGTCCGGACCGTCCGCGAGGCGCGGCGCGCGCGGCGGGAGGCGGCCGCGTCCGGGATCGACCCGAACGACCTCGCGCTCGACGACGGGCACCCGCTGCTCGCGGCGTTCGGCCGGCTCGGCCGCGACTTCCAGGAGGCGCTCGAGGACGAGACGTACGTCGACGCGACCGGCGACGCGCTGTTCGAGACGCCGGGGGACGCCTCGGCGCTCCGCGCGGTGCAGACCGACCTCCTCGAGCTCCGACCGGCGACGAAGCGGCCGGCGGACGGTTCGATCGCCGTCCACGCCTGCCACTCGCCGATGCGACAGGTCGAGGTGTTGCACGACCGGCTGCTCGCGCTCTTCGCCGAGCGGCCGGATCTCGAGGCGCGCGACGTCCTCTGCATGACCCCGGACCTCGAGACGTTCGCGCCGCTCGTCGAGGCGGTCTTCGGCACCGACCGCGTCGGGCAGGAGTCGATCCCGTTCCGGATCGCCGACCAGCGGGTCCGGCGGGAGAGCGCGGTCGCGGACGCGTTCCTCCGGATCGTCGAGCTCGCCGGCGGACGCCTCGCCGCGACCGAGGTGTTCGACGTCTTGTCGCTGCCGGTCGTGAGCGCACGGTTCGGGCTCGACGCCGGGACGCTCGACCGGGTCGGCGAGTGGATCCGCGGCGCGGGGGTGCGGTGGGGGCGCGACGCCGCGCATCGGGCCGCGGAGCGCCAGCCGGAGACCGACCGGAACACCTGGCGGTTCGGCCTCGATCGCCTGCTCCTCGGGCTGGCGATGCGCGGCGACGGCGCGCGGACGTTCGCCGGCGTCCTCCCGGTCGACGACGTCGAGGGGACGGAGACCGCGGCGCTCGGCGGGCTCGCGGCGTTCGTGGAGGCGCTGGCCGAGCGGACCCGCGAGCTCGAGCGCGGGCCGCGGCCGCTCGGCGAGTGGGTCGACGAGTTCCTGCGGGTCCTCGAGCTGATCGCGCGCGACGATCGGAACGCGTGGGAGCACGAGGCGGTCCGCGACGCGCTCCTCGCGTTGCCGGAGGAGGCGGCGGCGGGGCGGTTCGACGGGAAGCTCGACCTCGCCGCGGCGCGCGACCTCCTCGCGGCCCGGGTCGACCGCGCCGCGCCGGGGGCCGTCTTCGCGGCGGGGGGAGTGACGTTCTGCGAGATGGTGCCGATGCGGAGCGTGCCGCACGCGGTCGTCTGTCTGCTCGGTCTCGACGACGGCGTCTTCCCGCGCGGCCGGCCCGCGGCGTCGTTCGACCTGGTGCGCGCCGCGCCGCGCGCGGGGGATCGCGACCCGCGCGACGAGGACCGCCAGCTCTTCCTCGAGGCGCTGCTCGCCGCGCGCGACCGACTGCTGATCCTCCACACCGGGCGGAGCGTCCGGACGAACGAGCGCCTCCCGCCGTCGGTCGTCGTCAGCGAACTGGTCGAGGCGGTCGGGGAGGTCGAGACGTGCGAGCACCCGCTGCAGGCGTTCTCGCCGGCGGCGTTCCGGGCGGACGACGCCGCGCGGAGGAGCTTCCGCGCCGACCTCGTGGCGGGGGCGTGCGCGATCGACGGGGAGGGGAGCGACCCGAGGCCGTTCGTCGCGGCGCCGCTCCCCGCGCGCGAGGAGGAGGACGGGGCGGGGGTCGTCTCGCTCGACGCGCTCCGTCAGACGCTCGAGAACCCGG
>JAUIEL010000240.1 GCA_030428825.1 bacterium | reverse complement strand
GAGATGTCGAGCCCCCGGATCGTCCCGAGGTCGGAGAGGAACCGGAACGACATCGCCGTCGCGCACGCCACGTCGAGGATCCGGAGCGGCCGCCCGACCTCCTCGCGCACCTGCTCGGCGAACCTCCGGACGAGGCGACGCCGCGCCTTGAACCACCAGTGCGTCTCCTCGATGTCGTACTGGATCGCGAATTCCTTCGGGTCCACTCGATCTCCTCAGCAGTCCGGGTCAGAGGTCCGAGCCGGTGAATCGGGTCGGGTCGCGGTCGCCGCTCCGCTTCGCGACCAGCCCCGACTCGCCCGTGGACGAACCGTTGGTGCCGTTCGGGAGGGTCGCCCCCGAGAGGCGGCGGCTCCGCTCGACCCGCACCAGGATGGCGGCGAGGATCGAGAGGAAGGCGAGGATCACCGCGAAGATCGACCAGCGGCCGGGCGCCGCGTACTCGAGCGCCACGACCCCCGCCGCGGCGACGATCAGGTGGACGCCCCAGAGGAGCATCACCGCCGACGCCGGATCGAGGCCCGCGCCGACCAGCCGGTGCGAGAGGTGGCGCGCGTCGCCGTGGAACAACGGCCGTCGCTCGCGGTGCCGCCGCACGACCGAGAAGAGGAGGTCGAACAGCGGGAGGCCGAGGAGGAGCATCGCCGGGATGAACGCGTCGAGGCCGAAGAACTTCGCGTCGGCGGAGAGGAAGCCGGCCGTGAACTCGAGCGAGAGGAGGGCGAGGAAGAACCCCGCGAGGTGGCTCCCGGCGTCGCCGAGGTAGATGCGCGCCTTCGGGTAGTTGTACGGGATGAACGCGAGCATCCCGCCGCCGAGCGCCCCGGCCAGGACCGCCCACCGCGCCTTCTCGATCCCGGCCACCCCGACGACCCCGACCAGCAGCGAGATCGTCGCGATCCCGGAGCAGAGGCCGTTCATGTTGTCGACGAAGTTCACCGCGTTCACGACGGTGAGGAACCAGAGCGTCAGCGCCAGCACGTGGAACACGGCGCCGCCCGTCGCCTCCCCCTGGAACACCTGCATCCAGTTCTCGCCGAACAGCACGCCGACCGCGATGAACTGGCCGATGAACTTCGGGAGCGGTCCGATCCGGTCCTTGAAGACGTCGTCGACCAGGCCGATCAGGAAGGTCAGCCCCGCGGCGACCAGGACGTAGCCGTGCTGGGCGAAGGTGGTGCGGGCGGAGGGGTTGTCCCACCCGATCGCGACCAGCGCGACGCCCGCCGCCAGCAGCACCGCCACCCCGCCGAGGAGCGGGACCGGCGCCTTCTGGAACTTCCGGCCGCCCGGCTTGTCGGGGGCGTCGACCGTCCCCGTCCGGAGCGCGACCCACCGCATCACCGGCACCAGGAGGAGCCCCGACAGGAGCGCCACCCCCGCGGCGAGCAGGCCGAGCTCGCGGGCGTTCAGTGCGGTATCGGTGAGCGCGGCGGACATCGATCCAAACGTACTCCGGACAAGGAACAACGGCAAGGCGAGCGGACGGATCCGCTCGTTCGGGGCGCGGAAACGGTCAGATCCGGACCCGGAAGAGGCGGCGGAACAGCGGCAGCGTGCCGTCGATCTCCGCCAGCACGTCGGCGAGCGGGATGTCGTCGTTCAGGGGGAGCCGGCGGAGCTGCCACCGGTCCGTCCCCGGGTCGTTCGTCCCGTCGATCGCCGCGCACGCGCAGGCGTACCCCTCCTCGCGGAGGAGTTCGAAGCACTCTTCGTCATAATCCCACGGCCGACCGAACGGGTAGGCGAACGTCGTGACCGGGGCCCGGACGTGGCGGCGCAGGACCGCGGTCGACTCGGCGATCTCCCGCCGCTTCTCCTCGCGCTCGAGCCGCGACAGGATCTCGTGGTGGATCGTGTGGGCGCCGAACTCGATCCCCTCGCGGTCCATCTCCTCGATCTCGGACCACTCGAGGTACGCCGGCGCGAGGTCGTCGTCGCTCCGGCCGGCGGCGGCGAGGATCTCCCGGGTCGTCCGCTCGCGGTCGTCCCGGTCCGCCTCGTACTTCAGCACCCGCTTCAGGTCGTACAGCGCGCCGCGGCCCGACGTCCCGGCGCGGGCGGCGAGCAGCTTCTCGCGCGTCGGCTCGTCCCGGGTCCGCTTCGCGTACTCGTCGACGAACCACTCCTCCCCCCGCTCGTGGCAGACGAGGAAGTAGCGGTGCATCCACGACACGGTCCGCTCGTCGACCGCCCGCGACTCGACGAAGACGGTCCCCGACGCTCCGTGCCGCTTCAGGAGCGGCAGCGCGTGCGTGTAGTTGTCGCGGTAGCCGTCGTCCATCGTGAACGCGAGGAGGTCCTTCGCGTCCTCCCCCCGGTCGAGGGCGGCCACCACGTCCCTCACCGCCACGCAGCGGACGCCGCGCCGCTCGAGCGCCCGCAGGAGCGCCTCGACCTTCTCGATCGACGTCTTCATGTCCGGCGGGAGGTAGGCGGTCTCGTCGACGTGACCGACGCAGTGGGTCATGACGATCCCCGCCCCTCGCGCGAGCCCGAGCCTTCGGAGGAGGAACCCGAGACCGAGGCCGTTCGCCCGGACGAGCGTCGCGCGGAGGGCTCGCTTCAGGCGGTGCTTCGCTCGATCGATCGGGGAGGGCATCGGGGCAGGTCCGGTCAGGGGGAGACGTGCTCGACGTCGCGGTCGCCGTCGAGAATGTACCACCCGCGCGGGTCGGTCAGCGCGGCCGGCGTCGGGTCGAGATCGTCTCGGAGGACGCGCACGATCATCGGCGTCGCGTTCCGGAACGGCTTCTTCCGCGGGTGGGGGAACATGCCGTTGCGACGCAGCATCGCCTCGACCCGCGCGCACGGGAGGGTCGAGAGGAAGACCATCGGGTTCCCGCGCTCGCCGAGGTGCCGCAGGGCGCCCCGGAGCGCGGCGTCCTCCGCCGCCTCGTCCTCGCCGAGGAGGTCGACGACGTACCCGCGGCCGTGCGAGTCCTCGACCACGACCCACGCCGCGACGCGTCCGTCCCGCTCGACGGAGAAGCACCGGTGCTTCCCCGTCGGCGTGTCGACGTACCGCCAGTTCAGCCACGCGTGGTCGCGGACCCCCGCGATCGGGAGGTCGGCCTTCACGCGTTCCCAGAGCGCGTCCGCGCGCTCGTCGAAGCGGGCGACCGGCCGGAACCCGGGGTCGTCCCCGCCCGGCCGCGGCCGGCGCCGCGCCAGCGACAGGAGGAGGCCGACCGCGCCGCCCGCCGCCGCGGCGAGCGGACCCGGCAGCTTCCCGGCCAAGAGCGCCGCCGGGTCGAGGACCGCGATCCAGGTCCGGTACGTGCCGATCACCCGCCAGCCGTTCTTCAGGAAGCCGTGCATCGACTGACGGCCGGCGACGGCGAAGCAGACCGGCACTTCGTCCGCGGCCGCCGCCTCCGCGCAGGCGTCGTCGAGCCCCGTGAAGATGCCGCGCTTCCGGAACTCGACGTCGACCATCGCGTCGGACGCCTGGGTCCCGGTGAACGGGCGCCCTTCGACCGTCATGCGCCGGAAGACGTACGAGTACCCGCCGCCCGGCCGCGGCGTTTCCTCGCCGTCGCCCACCCCCTCGGCGAGGAACGTGAGCGAGTCGCCGTGCGGCGCGCCGAAGTACTTCCAGCGCGTCGTCGCCGCGTCCTTCGTCTTGCCGAACGCGCGGTTGAACAGCCCGATCAGCGTCTCCGCGTCGTCCGGCGTCGCGCGCCGCGGGGTCCAGGCCGCGCCGCCGCTCACGCCGCCCCCTCCGCCGCGCCGAGCAACGTCGCGAACCGCCGTTCGAGCCGCTCGGCCTGGGTCGCACGGTCGAACCGCTCGCGGACCCGCGCCGCCGCGGCCTCCCCCATCCGACGCCGGAGCGCGTCGTCCTCGAGCAGCTCGCCGAGCCGCGCCGCCAGCGCGTCGACGTCGAGCGGGTTGACGTGGAACCCGGTGACGCCGTGCTCGACGACGTCCTTCGGACCGCCGAAGAACGACGTCACCGCCGGCTTCCCGGCCAGCATCCCCTCCGCGTTGATCAGCCCGAACGACTCGAAGATCAGCGACGGGGTGCAGATCACGTCCGCGGCCGCGTACGCGCGCGCCATGTCCGCCTGGTCGATCCAGCCGGTGGTGACGACCGCGCCGGCGAGCCCGAGCTCCTCGGCGAGCTCGATCATCCGGTCCTCGTACCCGCCGTGGCTCGACCCGACGACCAGGAGCGTCGCCTCCGGCACCCGCTCCCTCACCTTCGCCATCGCCCGGATCAGGTGCTCCGCCCCCTTCCGGTGGTCGAGCCGCCCGCCGTACAGCACCACCTTGCGTCCGCGGAGACCGCGCGCGTCGCGGAACGCCTCCCCCTCCGCCGGCGTCGCCCGGTCGCGCGGGTCGAGCCCGTTCGCGAGGATCTCGACGTCGGCGAACCCGTTCTCGCGCATCGCCCGCGCCATCTCGTCGGAGACCGCGAGGAGCCGGTCGACGTAGCGGCGGACGTGGTGGCGGATCCAGGGGTTCCGGAACGGGTTGTACCGGAAGCGCGCGCACGGGACGCAGCGCGGCATCGGCGCCTTGAACGAGATCGGCGGCCCGTCCGGCCGCAGCTCGTCCGACACGAAGCAGAACATCTTCTGGAAGCAGAACGGCATCACGTCGTGGATCGACAGGACGACCTTCGCCCCCGCGTCGTGCGCCGCCTTCAGCGCCCGGTACGACAGGTGGATGTGGACGTTGTGGAAGTGGACGACGTCCGGCCGGACCTCGGCGAGCACGCGTTCGAAGGCGCGGACCGCCCTCCGGTTGAAACAGCTCCGCCACGCCCGCCACCGGAGGTCGTACGCCGGCGCGTGGACGAGGTGGACGCGGACGCCCCCGTCGTCGAACGCGCGGACCTCCCTCGGGTCCTGGACCGTCGCCGCGAACGCGACCTCGTGCCCGCGCTCGGCCAGCGCCCGCGCCGTCCCGACCGCGACGCCCGCCGCGGAGGACGGGCCGTAGAGGTCGTTGGCGACGAGGATGCGCATGGGGAAGGGAAGGGCTCGGGGCTGGGGTGGCCCGCTGGCGCGGGAGGGGTGGAACGCATCGCGCCGCGCACCGGGGTCGGCGGCGCGCGGCGCGGGAGGGAGCCTCGGGGAGGCGGCTCAGATGTCCATCGTGCCGACGCCGACCGCCTGCTTCTTCTTGGCGAGGCCGAGGGCGCGCTTCACGCGGTGCTTCCCCTCCTCCGGGTTCTCGAAGTAGTACTGGAGGCGCGAGATCCACCGCTTCGCGCGCTGGGACGGCTTGTTGTACCAGCGCTCGTAGTCCGAGACCATCTTGCGGCGGATGCGGTTCAGCTCGTCGTTGTCGAAGTTCTCGTGGACGTACGGCGACCGCTCGGAGTCGACGTACTCGGTGAAGACGAGGTCCGCGTCGATCCGGTCCTTGAACGCGTCGAACGACTCGGTCGCGGTGAGCGGGTTGAAGAGGGACGCGCGGATCAGGTCCGGCATCGCGAGGCGCATGACGCGCTCGGTCTCCCGGATGTCCTCCATCGTCTCGCCCGGCGTGCCGACGATCAGGAAGACCTTCGTCCAGATGCCGGCGCGGCGAACCGTCTTCAGCGCCTCGACGATCTTGTACGCCTTGCAGTCCTTCTTCAGCGTGTCGAGCGACGCCTGCGAGCCGGTCTCGACGCCGAAGTAGAGGCGGCGGCAGCCGGCCTTCCGCATGCGGACGGCCATGTCGTAGTCGATCATGTCGACGCGCGTCTCGCAGGCCCAGTTCAGCTTCAGCCCGCGGCGGATGATCTCGTCGCAGATCGCGTACACCCGCTTCTTCTGGCAGGTGAACAGCTCGTCGATGAACAGGATGTTCCCGGGCTCGTACTGGTCGACGATCTTCTCGAGCTCGTCGACGATGTTCTCGGTGCTGCGGGTCCGGAATCCGCGCCCGGTCAGCTCCTTCTGGCAGTAGATGCACCGGAACGGGCAGCCGCGGCTGGTGAAGATGTAGAAGAGCCGCTCGCGGTTCAGCGCGGTGTACCGGTCGAACGGGAGCATGTCCCAGGCCGGGAACGGGATCGAGTCGAGCTCGGTCCCCTTGATCAGCGGCCGGTCCGGCGTCTGCTGCGCCTCGCCGTTCGCGTCGATCCAGTTCAGCCCGAGGATCTCCTTCAGGGCCTCGTGGTCGTCGAAGTGCTTGATGACCGGGACGATCGCGTCCTCCGCCTCGCCGCGCACGACGACGTCGAAGTGCCCGGAGTCGAGGAAGGTGTGCGGGTCGACCGTCGCGTGCGGCCCGCCCATCATCACCTTCTTGCCGAGCTGCTTCGCGTACTCGGCCCAGCGGATGGCGCGGCCGACGTGCGGGGTGAGCGCCGACAGCCCGATGATGTCGTTCCGGGCGATCGCCGCCTTCACCTCGTCCTCGGTCGCGACGCGCTCGTCGAGACACTCGATCGGGAGGCCGGCGTCCTTGACGATGGCGCCGAGGTAGATGATGCCGAGCGGCATCGCGATGTAGTCGTCGTCCTGCCCCGGGGGCGTGACGTACATCAGCAGGGTCTTCGGGGAGGAGTCCATCGGGTGCCGATCTCCGGTGGGTCCCCCGCGCGCTGGGTCGGGTGGCGGGGGAGGCTGCGATCCTGAACGCGGACGGAAGTCCCTATCGGATAGCGCCGCGACGAACCGGAGGGTCGAGAAAACCGACTCGGCGGCGACCGTGGGACCGGGGAAGGATACCCCAATCGCCGCGGCGCGGAGCCAGGAACCGGACGACGGACGCAACTCACGAGGATTTCAGCACTTCCCCGTAGACGTCGAGGATCCCGCGGGCCGTCGCGTCCCAGTCGTTCGAGCGGGCCCACCGGACCCCCTCCGCCCCGAACCGGGCCCTCAGGGCGGCGTCGCCGAGCAGCCGGTCGAGGCGCGCCGCGACCCCCGCCACGTCCCCCGCCGGCGCGACGAGGCCGGTCTCCTCGTCCCGGATCGCGTCGACCGCCCCGGAATCGGCGATCCCGACCGTCGGGACGCCGCAGGCGTTCGCCTCGAGGTAGACGAGCCCGAACGCCTCGAACCCCCCTTCCGCGCTCGTGACCGGCGTGAGGAGGAACAGCTCGGCCCGGGCGAGGAGGGCGAGCTTCTCCTCCTCCGTCACGTTCCCGACGAAGTGGACCCGCTCGGTCATCCCCGCCGCGGCGATCTCCGCCCGGCGCGCCTCGAAGTACGCGTCGCCGTCGATCCGGTTCCCGATCACCACCAGGTGGACGTCGTCGTGCCCCCGCGCCGCCTCGAGGAACGCCGGGATCGAGAGGTGGTGCCCCTTCCTCTCCTTCAGCTCGCCGATCGTCAGGACGAACCGCTCCGGGGTCCCCCGCGGCGGCGCGAGGTCGCGCGCGCCGTCGGCCTGGGTCGGGTCGACGCCGTACCGGACGACGCGGGCGCGCTCGAACCGCGCCCGCTCCTCCAGCTTCGAGAGGGCGAACCGGCTCCCGAGCAGCAGCGCGTCGGCCCGTCCGTACGCCCGTCGGATCAGCCGCCGGTGCCCCGGATACCGGAACGGCGCGACCGAGTACGTCCCGTGCCCCGAGACGACGACCGGCTTCCCCCGCGCCTTCGCCGCCTCGACCGCCAGCCACGCGTGCGGGTAGTCGGAGAGGGCGTGCACCAGGTCGGCGCGTCCGACCGCGGCCCAGACCTTCGGCATCGCCGCCGCGACGTACGCCGCGAACTTCGGCCACGAGAGGTACAGCAGGTAGTCCGGCGGGAGCGCCACCGTCACGTCGAGCCCGGGCGGCAGCCGGTCGGAGAGCCCGCGATGCTTCCGCGCCAGGAGGACCTCGACCGCGTCGCACCGCGGGGCGACCCGCCGGAGCACCTCGGTCCCGTACTTCCCGACGCCGTCGACCTCGGAGAGCGAGTGCGTGAGACAGAGGAGCTTCACGGCGAGCGGAGCCTCCAGAGGACGAGCCTCGGCCCGGGGCGGTCGACGACGAAGACGTCGGGCCACGGCGTCGGCGGGTCCATCGGCAGATTGGCGTGCGCGGGGAGCGCGTCCCCCCGGGACGGCGACTCCACGGCGACCCGTTCGCCGCGCCGCTCCAGCACCTCGATCAGGGCGGAGTTCGGCGGCCCGCCGGGGGTCCGGTCGGAGGTGACGAGCCACGTCGCGCCGACCTCGTCCAGGAACGACTCGACCGGCTTCTCCCCCTCGCCGAGCCATTGGTGGGGCCAGACCGACTGGAACCGGTAGTACCGCTCGAGCGGCACGACGTCGTACGGCGGGCGGTCGGGCGCCTCCGCCGCGAGTCCGGCCGCCTGGCGCTCCTCCCGTCGGGTCGTCCACTTGCCGTCCTCGGACAGCCGCGCCCACGCGGCCGGTCCGAACCGGAGCGGCGGCCCGTACGCCTCGACCGCGATCGTCGCGCCGGCCGGGACGACCTCGGCGATCGTCGCCGCCATGCGGGTCCGCGTGTTCTCCCGCAGGAGCGCCCGGTCGAGGAGGACCACCGGCGCCCACGCCGCGAGGAGGAGGACGACGGCCGCCGGCCGGAGCGCCCGCCGCCGCCAGAGCGCCCGCACGCCGGCCGCCGCGAACAGCCCGAGGAACGGGATCGCCGGCGCGAAGTACCGGGCGTGCGTCCCCGCGTAGAGGAGGAACAGCCCGAGCAGCGCCGCCGGGTAGACGACGACCACCGCGGCCGTCCCCCGCCGCCGGAGCCGCCGCCAGCCGAGCGGCAGTCCGATCAGCGCGAGCAACAGGAGCGCCGGCTCGGCGCTCGCGAGCCCGAGCGCGTTCTCGCCGAGGCGCGCGGTGCCGAGCGACTCGAACGAGAACCCCTGGCCGCCGAGGCCGACGCTCGCTTCCGTCGCCTCCGGGTCCTTGTCGCTGACGACCGCGTCGTCGACGGTCTCGGGGGCGGAGACGGCGCCCCCCTCCGCCCCCCGGAGGAGGTACGGGTAGCCCGTCAGGAGCGCGGTGAGGAGGAACCCCGCCGCCGACACGATCCCCGCCTTCACCACCCGCCCCGGCGTCCGCCCGATCCGCGGCAGCGCGGCCGACGCCGGGAGGAGGACCGCCAGCGCGCCGGTCTGGTGGCACGCCGCGGCGAGCCCGGCCGCGATCCCCATCTGGACCGCCCGCTTCGTCGACGGCCGCCGCGCGTACGCGAGCGAGCGCTCGGCGGTCAGGAGGACCATCGCGGTCATCGGGATCCACGGCCGCGCGCTGTGGGAGAGGTGGACGAGCAGGAACGACCCCGCCGTCGCGAGCGCCGCGAGGACCGCCGCCGGCTCCCCCATCGCGCGCTTTCCGACGCGGTACGCCA
>JAUIEL010000239.1 GCA_030428825.1 bacterium | reverse complement strand
GAGCTGGCGGGGAAGAAACGTGTCCTCCAGCGTGAAGCGACGAAACTCGTGGATCAGGCGGAAACGGTGTGCGTACGCGTCCTCGCGGTTCGGCGACGCCCCCTCCTCGAACGACGCTCGCAGAGGCTGCCACCCGGTCGCGAAATCGGCGTAGGCCCGCGCGAGGCCATCGAGATCCCAGCACCGGGCGACGAGATCCCGGTCATTCGGGGGAACGCCCTCGGCGCGTACAACGGCGACCCGGACGCCCGCCAGGGCATCAAGGAGCTGATGAAGGCGCTCGACTCGTACATCCCGCAGCCGCAGCGCGAGGTCGACAAGCCGTTCCTGATGTCCGTCGAGGACGTCTTCTCGATCAAGGGCCGCGGCACCGTCGCCACCGGCCGGATCGAGCGCGGCAAGGTGAAGGTCGGCGACAACCTCGAGATCGTCGGGCTCTCCGAGCACATCTCGACCACCGTCTGCACCGGCGTCGAGATGTTCCAGAAGACCCTGGACGAGGGGATCGCCGGCGACAACGTCGGACTCCTCCTGCGCGGGGTCGAGAAGGACGCGATCGAGCGCGGCCAGGTGCTCGCGATTCCGAAGAGCATCACCCCGCACACCGAGTTCGAGTGCGAGGTGTACATCCTCTCCAAGGAGGAGGGTGGCCGCCACACGCCGTTCTTCAAGGGCTACCGCCCGCAGTTCTACTTCCGGACCACGGACGTGACCGGGGACGTCGAGCTGCTCGGTGGCGCCGAGATGGTCATGCCGGGCGACAACTGCAAGCTGAAGGTGAAGCTCGGCTACCCGATCGCGATGGAGGAGAACCTCCGCTTCGCGGTGCGCGAGGGCGGCCGGACCGTCGGCGCCGGCGTCGTCACGAAGATCATCGCGTAACGGAACCGAATCAGCGCGGCCGGCGGGGGAGGGCGTCCTCCCTCGCCGGTTCGCGCGCGAAACCCGGAGCCCGACGCTCACGGAGGATCGAGACGCCCCATGGCGCTCAGGATCATCGACTACAAGGAGGACCAGGGACGGATCACGCGGGGGACCGCGTTCTGGCTCCTCGTCCTGCTGGCGTACTACGGCGCGACGACGCTGTACGCGTTCCTCTCGTGGGACTGGGCCAGGAAGGACCTCGGGTTCACCGTCCCGGTGCTCGAGCTGCCGTTCGACGGCCGGCTCGCCGTGTCGCTGGTGGTGTTCCTGGTGTCGTTCCTCGTGATCCGGAAGGCGATCAATCACCCGAAGCTGGCCGATCTGTTGATCGACACCGAGGGAGAGCTGAAGCGGGTCACCTGGCCGTCGTGGCCGGAGACCTGGAACGGTTCGTTGGTCGTCGTGGTGACGGTCGTGACGATGCTCGTGCTGCTCGCCGGCGCGGACATCATCCTGTCCCGGTTCTTCGAGACCGTGGTGTTCTGACGGCGCTCGGCGTCCGCGGGTCTTTCCGATGGTCAAGCAGTGGTTCGTCGTCCGGGTCCCGACCAACATGGAGGAGCGCGTGCGCGAATCCCTGTCGAATCGGATCAAGACCCACGCCCTGGAGGAGAAGATCCCCCAGGTCGTCGTGGCGCAGGTGACCGAGCAGGAGATCCGGCGCGGCAAGAAGCGAGTGGTCCACAAGAAGATCTTCCCGGGGTACGTGCTCGTCGAGGCCGACCTCTACGACGCCGACGGGAACATCGACCGGGACCTCTGGTTCTTCATCAAGGAGACGCCTCGGCTCGGCGACTTCGTCGGGTCCGACCAGGACCCGCAGCCGATGTCCCAGGAAGAGGTCGACCGGATCCTCGGCGGCATGAAGAGCACCGAGGAGAAGCCTCGGGTGAACATTCCCTGCTCGGTCGGGGATCGAGTGAAGGTGAAGGAAGGGCCGTTCGAGAACTTCAACGGCGTCGTCGATCAAGTCAACGAGGAGAAGATGCTCGTGCGGGTCATCGTGACCATCTTCGGTCGCGAGACGCCGGTCGAGCTCGAGGTCTCCCAGGTCGAACAGATCTGAGCGCGTCCCCTAGGAAGCATCGGTCATGGCGAAAGAACTGAAGGCCATCATCAAGCTGCAGATCCCGGCGGGGCAGGCGACGCCCGCGCCGCCGGTCGGTCCCGCGCTCGGCCAGCACGGCGTGAACATCGGCCAGTTCGTGAAGGAGTACAACGACAAGACGCGCCCCGACCAGGGGACGATCGTCCCGGTCGTGATCTCCGTCTTCACGGACCGCTCGTTCACGTTCACCTTGAAGACCCCGCCGGCCGCCGTCCTCGTCAAGAAGGCGGCGAACCTGGCGAAGGGCTCGGGGATCGTCGGGAGCGAGATCGTCGGCCAGGTCTCGAAGGCGCAGGTCCGCGAGATCGCCGAGAAGAAGATGCCCGACCTGAACGCCGCGAGCGTCGAGGCGGCGTGTCGGATGATCGAGGGAACCGCGCGCAGCATGGGCGTCGAGGTGGTGTGAGATGGCGACCAAGAGCAAGCGACACCGCGCCAACAAGGCGCTGACCGATCGGCACCAGCCCCTCTCGCTCGACGAGGCGCTCGCGACGATCAAGAAGTTCAAGCCGGCGAAGTTCGACGAGACCGTCGAGCTCGCCATGGAGCTCGGCGTCGACACGAAGAAGTCCGACCAGATGGTCCGCGGGGCGGTCAGCCTGCCGCGCGGGATCGGCCGCGAGATGCGGGTGATCGCGTTCTGCAAGGACGAGGACGTCGACCGCATGAAGGCCGCCGGCGCCATCGAGGCGGGGAACGACGACCTCGCGAACAAGATCCAGAAGGACGGCTGGCTCGACTTCGACGTCGCCATCGCGTCCCCGGACATGATGCGCGTCGTCGGAAAGCTCGGCAAGGTGCTCGGCCCGCAGGGGAAGATGCCGTCGCCGAAGTCCGGCACCGTCACCCCCGACGTCGAGAGCGCCGTGAAGGAGTTCAAGGCGGGGAAGATCGAGTTCCGGGCGGACGCGGGCGGCAACGTCCACGCGCCGGTCGGAAAGGCGAGCTTCGCCGAGGACGCCCTGAAGGAGAACATCGAGGCGTTCGTCGAGACGATCCGCGGCCTGAAGCCGACGACCTCGAAGGGGAAGTACATCCAGAAGGTGTTCGTCACGACCACGATGGGCGCCGGCGTCCCCGTCGACATCAGCTGAGACCGAACCATGCCGAACGTCCTGAACCAGCGCATGCTGACGGAGATCGAGGGCTTCTTCGCCGAGGCCGACGACTGCGTGGTCGTCGACTTCGACGGGATGACCGTCGACGCCGCCGAGGAGATGCGCAACCAGCTCCGCGAGGGGCAGGTGAAGATGCGCGTCCTGAAGTCTTCGCTGGCGAGGATCGCCGCGAAGAACCTCGGGTACGAAGGCGCCGAAGAGGTCCTCGCCGGTCCGACCGCCATCTGCTACGGCGGCGACTCGGTGGCGACCGTCGCGCGCAAGGTCCGCGACTTCGCCAAGGGGAAGCCGAGCCCGAAGGTGCGCGGCGGCCTCCTGGACAAGAAGGCGATCGGAATCGACCAGGTCGACACCCTGGCGAACCTCCCGACGCGCGAGGAGCTCCTCGCGCAGGTGATCGGGACGATCATCGCCCCGGCGACGCAGACGCTCGGCGCGATCAACGCCCTGCTGACCGCGGTCCCCGGGCTGACGAAGGCCCTGGAAGAGAAGATCGGAGAGGGCGGAGAGGGGTAGAGACCGACCCCGCGCCGCCCGATCCTTCAGGAAATCATCCGAGAGAGTTGGAGAGCAGAAAATGTCGATGGACGCGATCAAGGAGAGGCTCGAGGCCCTTCCGGACGGCACGAGCAAGAACCTCCTGAACTCGATCGCCGGGATGTCGGTGCTCGAGCTCGCCGCCTTCAAGAAGGACTTCGAGGAGGTGTTCGACGTCGAGGCCGCCACGGGCGGCGCGGTGATGATGGCCGCGCCGGCGGGCGGCGGGGACGCCGGTGGCGCCGCCGAGAAGACCGAGTTCGACGTCGTCCTGACGTCGGCCGGCGACAAGAAGATTCAGGTCATCAAGGCGGTCCGGGAGATCTCGGGCCTCGGCCTCAAGGAGGCCAAGGACCTGGTCGAGGGCGCGCCGAAGCCGGTCAAGGAAGGGCTCCCGAAGGAGGAGGCCGAGAAGGTCAAGGCGCAGCTCGAGGATGCCGGAGCGAGCGTGGAGCTGAAGTAGGGCGCGCGGTTGTCCTTTTTCGCACCGCGTTCATCCCGAGGCCCCGGATGAGGGGGAATGGACTCCGTCCGTCCATTCCCCCCGACCGCGTTTGATCCCGTCCCGCTCGATCCGGTTCGAAGCCCGCCCCGGCTCGTCTCCCGAGGAGTGAAATGGAAGTCAAGAAGTTCGGTTCGTTCCACTCGATCATCGACGTTCCGAACCTGACCGAGATCCAGACGAAGTCGTTCGAGGACTTCCTCCAGCCCGACGTCCCGTTCAACCGCCGGGACGACCACGGGCTCGAGGCGATCCTGCGAGAGACGTTCCCGATCCACTCCTACGACAAGACGATGGCGCTCGAGTACCTCGGGTACGAGCTCGGGCGGCCGCGCTACTCGTCGGACGAGTGCCGGGTCCTCGGCCAGACGTTCGGGATGCCGTTCAAGATCCGGGTGAAGCTCGACAAGCCGGACCCGGTCGAGGAGTGGGTCTACCTCGGCGAGATCCCGATCATGGTCGGGGGCGGCGAGTTCATCGTGAACGGGTCGGAGCGCGTGATCGTCTCCCAGCTCCACCGCTCGCCGGGCGTCGACTTCTCGGTCGACGTGCTGCCGGGGGACAAGAAGATCCACTCGTGCTGGATCATCCCGGAGCGCGGCTCGTGGATCGAGCTCGCGGTCTCCAAGAAGGACGTGCTCACGATCAAGATCGACCAGAGCGGTCGGTTCCCGGCGACGATGTTCCTCCGCGCGATGGCCGAGGAGTACGGCACCAACGCGGCGATCATCCGCCTCTTCCACGAGACGAAGACGGTCAAGATCGGCGGGCCGAAGGAGACCGAGAAGAAGCTCCTGAACCGGGTCGTGGTCGACGACGTGGTCGACGCGGCGACCGGCGAGGTCGTCATCCCGCACGGCACGCCGGTGACCCAGGAGCAGATCGAGGCGATCCTCCAGTCGGGGATGAAGAGCGTCGAGGTCGTCGAGGACGTCGACGATCCGCTGATCCTGAACACGCTCCGCGAGGACGACACCGACGGGTACGAGAACGCCCTGCTGCGGATCTACAACCGGCTCCGCCCCGGCAACCCGCCGAACCTCGAGAAGGCGAAGGACCTGTTCAACGAGCGGTTCTTCGACGCCGCCCGCTACCGCCTCGGCCGCGTCGGTCGGTTCCGCATCAACCGGAAGTACCGCCAGGACGTCTCCGAGGCGGAGATGACGCTCCACCGGGACGACATCGTCAACTCGATCCGGTACATCCTGAACCTGCGCGAGAGCAAGGGCGAGGTGGACGACATCGACCACCTCGGGAACCGGCGGGTCCGGACGATCGGCGAGCTCGCCGGCGACGAGTTCCGCAAGGGGTTCCTGAAGCTCCGCCGCACCGCCCAGGAGCGGATGAACCTCGAGTCGATCGAGACCGCGACGCCGCGGACGCTCATCAACTCGAAGACGATCTCGTCCGCGATCGAGTACTTCTTCGGCCGCGGCGAGCTCTCGCAGGTCGTCGACCAGACGAACCCGCTCTCGCAGCTGACGCACGAGCGGCGCCTCTCCGCGCTCGGCCCGGGCGGTCTGAACCGGAAGCGCGCCGGCTTCGAGGTGCGCGACGTCCACATCAGCCACTACGGCCGCATCTGCCCGATCGAGACGCCCGAAGGGACGAACATCGGCCTGATCGCGTCGCTCTCGATCTACGCGACGATCGACGAGTACGGCTTCCTCGTGACGCCGTACCGCGTGATCAAGGCGGGCAAGCTGACGGACGAGGTCGCGCTCCTCCGCGCGGACGAGGAGTTCGAATCGATCCTCGCCCCGGCGGACACGGAGGTCGACGCCAAGAAGAAGATCATCGACGAGCGCGTGCTCTGCCGCGTCGCCGGCGACTTCACGACGCGTCCGCGGGAAGAGGTTCAGTTCATGGACATCTCCCCGCAGCAGCTCGTCGGCGTCTCCGCCTCGCTGATCCCGTTCCTCGAGCACGACGACGCGAACCGCGCGCTCATGGGGTCGAACATGCAGCGGCAGGCCGTGCCGCTCCTGCAGGCCGAGCCGCCGCTGATCGCCACCGGCATGGAGAAGGCCGTCGCCCGGAACTCGGGGATGGTCGTCGTGTCGCGGTTGAACGGGACGATCTCCTACGCCGACTCGACCATGATCCGCGTGAAGGCGGACCGCACGAGCGAGGAGCAGGAGCACCACCTGCGGAAGTTCGTCGGGCTGAACGAGAAGACCTGCCTCAACCAGCGGCCGATCGTCCGCGAGGGGGACAAGGTGAAGGCGGGCGACGTGATCGCCGACGGCGCCTGCACCCGGCAGGGCGAGCTCGCGCTCGGGCGGAACCTCCTGGTCGGGTTCATGATCTGGGACGGCTACAACTTCGAGGACGCGATCATCGTGTCGGAGCGCCTGGTGCGGGACGACGTCTACACGTCGATCCACATCAACGAGTTCGACGTCGAGATCCGCGAGACGAAGCTCGGCCGCGAGGAGTTCACCCGCGACATCCCGAACGTGTCGGAGAAGGCGCTCCGGAACCTCGACGAGACCGGCGTCATCCAGAGCGGCACGCGGGTCGCGCCGGGCGACATCCTGGTCGGCAAGGTCTCGCCGAAGTCGAAGTCCGAGCTGACCCCCGAGGAGAAGCTGCTCCACGCGATCTTCGGCCGGGCCGGCGAGGACGTGAAGAACGACTCGCTCGAGGTCCCGTCCGGCGTCGAGGGGATCGTGGTCGACACGGTCAAGCTCTCGCGCACGATCGACACGTCCGACGAGCAGTCGCTCCGGAACC
Organism: bacterium; assembly: GCA_030428825.1. Lineage (GTDB taxonomy): Bacteria > Planctomycetota > B15-G4 > B15-G4 > JADJEK01 > JAUIEL01. The sequence goes on along the minus strand of JAUIEL010000239.1, from coordinate 2,365 downwards.
TCCGCCTCATCAAGGCGGCCGAGAAGGAGTTCCTCCAGACGTTCCGCACCGAGCTGACCGCCCTCCTCGAGGAGATCGGCGACGAGTGCGGGGTGAAGGTCGCGGACCCGAACACCAAGAAGCAGGTGAAGGTCGACGACCAGGCCCCGTACGCCGAGCTGCGTCGGATCCTCGACGTGGTGCGCGAGGCGTGCCTCGAGAACTACAAGCCGACCGGGCCGGGGCAGAAGGCGTACCGCATCTTCCGGCGGCACGCGGACAACATCGACGTCCAGGAGAACGAGAAGAACAAGCTGGTCAACAAGCTCTCGCGCGGCGACGAGCTGCCGACCGGCGTCCTCGAGATGGTGAAGGTCTACCTCGCCACGAAGCGCCACCTCTCGGTCGGCGACAAGATGGCGGGGCGTCACGGCAACAAGGGCGTCATCTCCAAGATCCTCCCGATGGAGGACATGCCGTACCTCGACGACGGGACGACCCTCGACATCCTCCTGAACCCGCTCGGCGTGCCGAGCCGCATGAACGTCGGGCAGATCCTGGAGACCCACCTCGGGTGGGCCGCCAAGAAGCTCGACTTCCAGGCGGTGACGCCGGTCTTCGACGGGGCGACCGAGGAGGAGATCGAGCACGAGCTCGAGCGCGCGGGCCTGCCGGTCGACGGCAAGGTCACGCTGTTCGACGGCCGCACCGGCCGCCCGTTCGACCAGCAGGTCACGGTCGGCTACCTGTACATGCTGAAGCTGCACCACCTGGTCGACGACAAGGTCCACGCGCGAGCGACCGGGCCGTACTCGCTGATCACGCAGCAGCCGCTCGGCGGCAAGGCGCGCTTCGGCGGGCAGCGCTTCGGCGAGATGGAAGTCTGGGCCCTGGAGGCGTACGGCGCCGCCAACATCCTCCAGGAGCTCCTGACCGTGAAGTCCGACGACGTCGAGGGCCGGACCCGGATCTACGAGGCGATGGTGAAGGGGAACAACATCCTGGAGTGCGGGACTCCGGTGTCGTTCCACGTCCTCACCAACGAGATCCGCGGGCTGGCGCTCAACATGGAGCTGCACAAGCGGCGCGTGCTGTAGCGCGCGTCGGAGGAGTCAGTCGGACGAGTGAGAGGCCCCGCCGCGGCGGGGTGAATCGGGCGCCCCTTCCGGGCGGGGGCGCCGAGCGGGCCTGAAGAGCAAGGAGACCGGCGTGTTCGAATCGACGACGCAGCCGAACCGGGTGAACGACTACACCTGCGTGAGCATCCGCCTCGCCTCTCCGGAGGACATCCGCGGGTGGTCCTACGGCGAGGTGAAGAAGCCGGAGACGATCAACTACCGGACGTACCGCCCCGAGAAGGACGGTCTGTTCTGCGAGAAGATCTTCGGCCCGACGCGCGACTGGGAGTGCGCCTGCGGCAAGTACAAGGGGATCAAGCACAAGGGGATCATCTGCGAGCGCTGCGGCGTGCAGGTGACGACCTCGAAGGAGCGCCGCAAGCGGATGGGGCACATCAACCTCGCCGCGCCGGTCGCCCACATCTGGTTCTTCAAGGCGATGCCGTCGCGCATCGGCAACCTCCTGGACATCAAGGTCGCCTCGCTCGACAAGGTGATCTACTTCCAGGAGTACATCGTCATCGAGCCGGGGAACACTCCGCTGAAGGAGATGCAGCTCCTGACGGAGGAGGAGTACCGGAAGGCGCGCGCGCAGTTCGGCGACGCCTTCGACGCCGACATGGGCGCCGAGGCGGTCAAGAAGATGCTGACCAGCCTCGACCTGAAGGCGCTGTCGGTCGACCTCCGCGAGGAGCTGAAGACGACCCGGTCGAAGCAGCGGAAGAAGGACATCATCAAGCGGCTGAAGACCGTGGAGATGCTCCGGGACTCGCCGAACCACTCCGAGTGGATGGTCCTCGACGTCATCCCGGTCATCCCGCCGGACCTCCGCCCGCTCGTCCTGCTCGAGTCCGGCAACTTCGCGACGTCCGACCTGAACGACCTCTACCGACGCCTCATCAACCGGAACAACCGGTTGAAGAAGCTGCTCGACCTGAACGCGCCCGAGGTGATCATCCGCAACGAGAAGCGGATGCTGCAGCAGTCGGTCGACGCCCTGTTCGACAACGGCCGTTGCCGCCGTCCGGTGCTCGGGTCGTCGAACCGGCCGCTCAAGTCGCTCACCGACATGATCAAGGGGAAGCAGGGGCGCTTCCGCGAGAACCTGCTCGGCAAGCGCGTCGACTACAGCGCGCGGTCGGTCATCGTCGTCGGCCCCGAGCTGAAGCTCCACCAGTGCGGCCTGCCGAAGAAGATCGCGCTGGAGCTGTTCCAGCCGTTCATCATCCGGCGCCTCAAGGAGCTCGGCTTCGCGGACACGATCAAGT
>JAUIEL010000238.1 GCA_030428825.1 bacterium | reverse complement strand
GCGAGACGAGCGGGGCGCAGTCGAAGGGGATGACGTTCGAGGGAGGGGTGCACGTCCCGCTCGTCGTCGTCGGACCCGGCTTCGCCGCCGGCCGCACCTGCGACGCGCTCGTCAACACGACCGACCTCTTCGCGACGATCCTCGACCTCGCCGGCGTCCCGCGATCCGACGTCGAGGCCGCGGCCCGCGGCCCGCTCGACTCGAGGAGTCTGGTACCGCTCCTCCGCGACCCGGACCGCGACGGCCCGAGGGACCTGGTGCTGGCCGAGGTGTTCGCGCCCGGCCCCGGCCTCTACACGTTCCGGACCGTGCGGGACGAGCGGTACAAGCTGATGCGCCGGGAGGGGGCGAAGGACGCGTTTCGCGAGTGGCTGTTCGACCTCGAGCGGGACCCGCGGGAGGAGCACGACCTGCTCGAGGGGTCCGTCTCGGACCACGCGCGTTCGATCCGCGACCGTCTCGCCGCCCGGCTCGACGCGCTCCGCGAGGACGGGTGAGCGACGGGGGCGGCGTGATAGACTCCGGTCCCGAGGCCGTATCGGCACGGCCTCCCGCCCCGCCCGCTCCGCCCCGCGCGGAGACCACCCGGAGGAGAACATGCGATCGCTCCCGTTCGTCGCCGTCCTCGGCCTCGCCGCGCTCGTCCCCGCCACCGCGTCCGCCCAGCAGTGCGTCTGGGGGAGCTTCGACGGCAGCCGGATCAACTACGGCGACGGCCCGCTCACCGGCGCCGCGCACTCGACGTTCCGGAACATCATCCAGGCGAACGGCGGGACAATCGCCCCGGCGACGCCGACCCTCACCCCGGCCTACCTCGGCACGGTCGACGTCTTCTACACCTCGATGCTCAGCTCCTCGTCCGGCGCGCTCTCTCCGGCCGAGCAGACGGCGCTGCAGAACTGGATCGCCGCCGGCGGCACGCTGATCGTGACGGTCGAGTACAGCCCGCTGCCGGCGTACAACGCGATGATGGCCCCGTACAACGTCTCGTTCGTGAAGATCGCGCAGCAGGGGACGGCGTCGGTCGTCGCGAACCATCCGATCACCACGAGCGTCACGACCATCAAGTTCGCGGCGGAGTCGGAGGTCGTCTCCGGGAACGACGCGCTCCTCCTCGCGCAGGGGCCGACCCAGAAGGACTTCGCGGTCGTCCTCGAGGCCGCGAGCGGGTTCGGCCAGGCGGGTCGGATCCTCGTGTTCGGGGACCACAACATGTTCACCGACTCGTACATCCAGCAGGACCACAACGTCCAGCTCGCGCAGAACATGGTGATCTGGGCCTGCACCGGCGGCTGCCCCGGGTTCTTCCAGCAGTACGGCGCCGCGTGCTCCGCGCCGTCCGGTACGCCGAACCTGAAGGGAGGCGGCTGCCCGACCCCGACCGATCAGATCAGCCTCCAGCTCTCCGGCGCCCTCCCCGGCGCCACGACGTTCGTCCTGTTCGGGCTCGGTCAGGCCTCCGTGCCGATCTCGCCGAGCTGCTCCCTCGCGAACGGCCCGGTCGCGCCGGCCCCGGTGCTGACCCTCCCCGCCGGCCCGACCGGCGGCTGGACGCTCTCCGGCGTGATCCCCGCGGCCGCGACGACGCCGGCCGACGTCTACCTGCAGGCGGTCGTCCTCGACCCGAACGCGCCGTTCGGCCTGTCGGCGTCGAACGGGCTCCGCCTTCACCTCGACGCCTGATCGTCTGACACGAGACGCACGCGGGCGCGCGAGTCGACGACTCGCGCGCCCGCGCCCGTTCCGACCGGATCGTCAGCCCGCGACGACGCGCAGGCCGTTCGACACGACGAACCCGAGCGGCGTCGCGCCGTCCCCGAAGAACGCCTGCATCGAGAAGGTCGCCCCGCTCGGCAGGCCGGCGATGGGCACGGACAGGACCTGGCTCCCCGTGCCGTCGAGCGGGACGAAGAGCGGCGCGCCGAAGACCCCGCCGATGTTCAGGGTGCAGTCGGGCGGCCCGATCGGGGTCGCGCCCTTCGAGAGCCCGAACAGGATCGCCGCGGTCCCGAACGACTGACCGTTCGTGAGACCGAGGGTCACGCTGGAGCCGTTCTGGAGGCAGCCGTCGAGCGCGAAGTTCGGGATCAGCCCGTTCGAGCCGACGCAGCCGACGCCGTTCCGCTGGACCGAGCTGCCGCACGGGTCGTCGAGGAAGAAGAGCCCCTCGATGTCGTCCGTGGTGCTCGACGTGCCGTTCACGTCGATGTCGGCCGTGAAGTAGAGGCGGCGGTTCGGACCCATCGTGAGCGCGGAGATCCCGGTGAAGTTGGCGACGATCGAGGTCGGCTCGATGACGCCGTCCCCGTCGAGGTCGACCGCGTCGCCCTCCTTCAGGAGGAGCTTGTTGTTCAGGAAGAGCGCCTCGACGTCTCCGCCGTTGATCGTGTCGACGACGTCCCAGATGTACGAGATGTCGCAGTTCTCGTTCATGAAGGCGCCCTCGATCGCGCCGGTCAGGGTCTCGCCGTCGACGACGTCCCCCTCGCGGTAGACGATCTTGCCGTTGAACGCGATGAACTCGTCGGTCGCGGTCGCCCCGTCGGTGTCGCCGGTGAACATGGTGTCACCGGCCTCGTTGACTCCGAGGAAGTCGAAGTTGTCCCAGTTCTCGCCGGCCAGCCCGCCCGCGTCGGCGGGGAGCGGCTGGCCCTCGCCGATCAGGCCGGCGCTGGTCGACAGCGGCACGCCGTCGAGGAGCAGGAAGAAGTCGGCGCTCGCCGTCGCTTCGGTGTCGACGCCGACGAGGTAGTGCGACGCCAGCGCGGAGAACCGGAGGTCGAAGTCGATCGCGCTCGAGCCGAGCGCCGCGGGGAGGCCGGGGATGACGTCGCCGCTCTTGTGGAGGATGGCGCCCGCTCCGGTGGCGAGTCCGTTCCCCTCGTTGGTCCCCGTCGCCTGGTCGTTGATGCCGGCGACCCAGTACGCGAGCCCGTTGTTCGTCACGCCGACGCGGCTGTTGAAGCGGTACACCTTCCCGGGGAGCGACGGGATCGGGTCGTCCTCGTTGGCGAGGACGGTGCCGTTCAGCCAGGCGCCGTCGAGGCCGGTCGAGCCGGAGACGGTGTCGTCCGAGGAGGGGGAGTACGCGATGTTCCCGGCGTCGTCCATGCCGAAGAACGACTCCCACGACGTCTGCTGCAGGGTCCCGAAGAGCCCTTCGGACAGCAGGATCCCGCCGGGGCCGCCGGCGGCGTTCCCCCAGGCGTGCGAGAGGGTCGTCACGCCGTCGGTCGTGTTGATGGTCGCGGAGTACCCGCCGACGCCGTTGACCGCGGTGTTGTTGATCGAGGTGACGGCCTGGCCGACTCCGGCGGCCGGGAGCGGGTCCCCCTCGCGGAGGAGCGCGGTGGCGGTCTGGGCGGCGGCCGTCTCGGCGAGCACGAGCGCGGCGAGGGAGGCCGCGCCCGCGAGGAGCGTGGTTCGGTTGGGGATCAAGGTGTGTCCTTCCTGTTGGCTGGGTGGTGAGCCTGCGAACCGGGCATTCTACCCTCGATCGCCCCCGCCGGCGCGACGCCACCGCTCCAGGAAGTCGTCGAACTGGCCCCGCATGGCGTCCTTCAGGCGGGCGAGCACCGCTCCCGTGCGGGGATCGCGCGCCCCGGCGCCGTCCTCGCCGTACACCCGGGCGACCTCCGGGAGCTCGGCCGTCCCCCCCTCCAACGCCGGTCGGAGGTCGGCGAGGAACCACGCCAGGGTCGGCGCGTCGACCCCCTCGAACTCCTGGACCTGCCCCTGTTCGCGCAGCTCGAACGTCGCCCGCGCGCGCGCCTCGAGCCCGAGGCGTCCCTCGCGCGGCCGGACCTCGCGGACGTCGCCCGCGCCGTCCGGCGCCGCCGCCGAGCGCGGCACGACATCGATCGTCGCCCGGAGCGCCCCCCCGGTCGCGCGGTGCAAGCGGTGGAGCCCGCGCTCCATCCGCAGGTAGACCTCCGCCCCCGGCCCCTCCACCTCGAGCCCGACCCGGACCAGCTCGTCCGCTTGGCGGGCGTACGCGACGACCTCCGCGTCGAGGTCGAGGCGCCGGCACCACGCGAGCTCCATCTCGGCGAGGTTCGCGATCCAGTCGCCGGTCGCCCGCGCCGGGTCGACCTTCGACACGACGATCCAGACCGCGTTCCCCCCCTCCTCGACGCTTCGCTCCTCCCACTCGCGCAGGGCCGCCTCCGCCCGCTGGAACGCCTGGGCGAGGGACCCGCGCCGGACCCCCTTCGCGTGCGCGCGGAGCCCGGCCAGCGCCTCGATCGGCTCGGCCAGGCGGCGCTCGACCCGCGTCGACACGTCGAGCTCGCGGAAGCGGTCGAGGGTCGTCCGGTCCTTCCGCGGGGACGACCAGTAGCCGGGGGCGTTGATCGTCGCGAGGAGCTCCCGGTACTCCTCCTGCCGGCGCTCGAGCGCGTCGAGCCGCGGCATCGCCGCCTCGAGCAGCGCGTCCGCCTCCGCCTGCAGCGCGGCGAGGTCGAGCTTCTTCACCTCGACGGAGCGGGCGGTGGAGATCCGGATCTCCTCCTTCCGCGCCTCCTCGCTCGGCGGCGCGTCGAGACGGGCGCGGACCTCGTTCTTCCGGACCGAGAGCCGGAGGGTCGCGCCGCGGTCCGGCGCCTCGCGGACGAGGAGGTCGGCGAGCGCCGTCGCCACGTGCCGCTCGATCGCGCGGCGGAGGAAGCGCGCGCCGTGGAACGGGTCGTAGCCGTGAACGGTCAGCCAGTCGAGGAGCCCCTCGTCGATCTCGAGCGCCAGCCGGCGCTGCTTCAGGCCGGCGCGCTCCTTCAGCTGGGTCAGCTCGCGCAGGGCGATCGTCCGGATCGACGGGCGGTCGAGCGGCCGGAAGTGGACGACCTGATCGAACCGGTTCAGGAACTCGAACCGGAACGCCTCCTGCAGGCGACGGTCGACCTCGGCGACGACCTTCGCCGAATCGATCGGCCCGGTGAACCCGAGCATTCCGCCGCGCCACGCCTCGGCGCCGGCGTTCGACGTGACGATCACGATCAGCGACCGGCACGGGATCCGCTCGCCGGCGCCGTTGATGTACGAACCCTCGTCGAACAGCTGCAGGAACCGGTCGTGGACCTTCGACGACGCCTTCTCGAACTCGTCGAGCAGGAGGACGGCGAACGGGTGCCCCATGATCCGCTGGGTCAGGACGCCGCGCCGCCGGTCGACGCGGTTGTCGTCCGGCTCTCCGAACAGGGTCTCCGCGTCGTCGTCGTCCGGGAAGTCGGCCATGTTGAAGCGGATGATCCGCTCGGCGTCCCCGAACAGGTACTCCGCGAGCCGCTGCGCGAGGTGGGTCTTCCCGACGCCGGTCGGACCGACGAACAGGAAGACGGCGAACGGCCGCCGCGGGTCGGAGAGGCCGGACTTCATCAGGCTGATCACGCGCAGCACCGCGTCGACCGCCTCGGGCTGGCCGAGCACGACCTCCGAGAACGAGGCGCGGACGACGTCGAGGTCGACCCGGACGGTCGGGTCGACGAGGAACCGGGGGAGCCCGTAGCTGGCCGAGAACCGTTCGACCACGTCCCCCTCGGTCACCTCGCCCCCCTGCTTCAGGACGGCGAGCTGGGCCAGCGGGTCGAGCGCCTTCCGCGGCAGCCGGCCGCGGGCGAGGAAGCGGTGCGCGAGGCCGAGGGCGGTCTCGAGCGCGTCCGGCGTGAACGTCGTCCCCCGCTGCGGCTCGGCGGCCCACGCCCGGACGATCGACCCGGCCCGCTCGAGCGTCGGCTCGTGGACCTCGAGCAGGACGTACTGCCGCTGGAGACCGGGCTGGTACTCCATCATCGAGTCGATCGGCCCGCGCGGTCCCTCGCCGAGGATCGGGTTCGGGAGGCGGAACGCGATCGCCTCGAACTGGCTCTCGAGGTCGAGGTCGTACGCGAGGTGGAAGTCGCGGAAGAAGACCACGACCTCGTCGCCGAGCTTCACCAGCGCCTGGATGAGCTGGAGCATCCGCTCGCCGATCTGGTCCTTCTGCGGGTTGAGGGTCGACGCGCAGCGGCGGAGAGAGAGCTGGAGGACGCGCTTGTTCGCCAGCGGCTCGACCTCGCCCCGCGCGGCGCGGCGGACGAGCTCCTCGAGGACGGCGGTCTTCCCGACCCCCGACTCGCCGGCGAGGATCGGGCTGCGGCCGGCGGTCAGCACCTCGACGACGCGGGCGAGCAGCGGCTCGACCTCGTGCGCGGCGGGGAGCTCGCCGGCGAACGCGGCGGCGGTCAGGTCGCGCTCGAACCAGGCGTCGAGCTCCTTCGGGACGTCGTCGGGGAGGACCATGCGAGGAACCCTACCAACCGGGATACCGGTCCCACGAGAGCGCCTCGGTCCCCCGCCCGCGGAGCGTCTCGACCACGTCGTCGGCCAGGGCGGAGATCGCGTCGCCGAGCTCGACCGCCTCGATCCACCGGGCGGGGATCGCCTCCTCCCCGAGGAGCGCGCCGAGGAGGGCCCCGGTCATCGCGCCGGTCGAGTCCGAGTCGCCGCCGTGCGTGACCGCGAGCCGGACCCCGTCCTCGAACCCCTCCGCGGCGAGCGCGCAGAAGAGGGTGAGCGCGAGCGCCTCCTCCGCGACCCACCCCTCGCCGAGCCGGGGGAGCGACTCCGGCAGCGGCGGCGCGAGGTCGGCGTGTTCGATCGCCCGGTCGACGGCCGCCAGCGTCTCCTCGTGCCCCTCCTCCCGGAGCAGAGCCGCGCGCGCCGCGACGATCGCCGGCCCGAGCGGGCGCCCGGTCGCGACCTCCCCGATCAGCCCCGCGAAGAACCCCGCCGCCAGCCACCCCGTCGGGTGCCCGTGGGTGAGCGCCGCCACCTCGCACGCGAACCCGAACGGGTCGACGGCCAGGAAGCCGAGCGGCGCGACGCGCATGACGCCTCCGCACCCCTTGCCGTCGTTGATCGGCGCCTCCTTCGTCCCGATCGCCGCCTTCCTCAGCGCGGAGAGGCAGGATTCGCCGGGGGCCCGCCGGGCGTGGAGCGCGTCGAGCTCGATCAGCCACCCGTCGAACTCCTCGGGCGCGAAGAGCGGGTGCTCCGAGCGCTCGCCCTGGGTGTGGAGCCACCGGAGGTACGCGTGGTGGACGACGCCGACCGGGAAGCAGATGCCCATCGCGTCGTGCCGGACCAGCGCGCGGAGCATCCCCTCGACGGTGAACATCGTCATCTGCGTGTCGTCGGTGATCGCGCCCGCGACCCCGAACGCCTCGCCGAGGTCGGACGGCCCGTCGATCCCGTGCGCGGCGACGATCTGGTCGAGCGACGCGAACTCGATCGGCGCCCCGAGCGCGTCCCCCACCGCCCCGCCGAGGAGGCAGCCGCGGACGCGGGAGGCGAACGTCGGCTCAGGCAACTTCGCCCCCGTCGACCGCCAGCGCGTCGCCGACCGCGACGCGACCCGACGCCTCGACCCGCCCCCAGACGCCGGCGCCGGCGTCCGGCTCGAGCGCCTTCATCATCCCCGTCGCCGCGCGCTCCATCACGGGACACGGCGCGGTCTCCGCCTTGATCCGGACCACCGCGTCGCCGAGCCGCACGGTCTTGCCGATCCACTCGGCGCCGCCGCCCCCCGACACGAGGACGTTCGCCCGCCGCCCCGCCGGATCGACCGGGTCCGGCCCGAGGGTCGCCGCCGCCCGGTTCCAGTCGTCCTCGAAGACGATCGTGACGTGCCGCATCCGGCCGAACGTGTGATCGCCGACGACGCCGGCGCCCGCCTCGAGCGCGAGCGCGTCGCGCTCTTCCGGCGGCGCCTCCGGGGCGGGTCGGATCCAGAGGCGGAGGACCTGGGGGGAGTCGGTCATCGCAGGAGCGTAGCAGTCCGCTACCCCCGCACCCACTCCGTGACCGGCCGCTCGAGGAACTCGTCGAGCGGCACGCCGTCGCCGCCGACGAGCAACGTCCGGCGCGGAGAGAACGCCTCGGCGAACGCGGCGAGCCCGGGGAGCGACATCGGCGCCCGCGCGCTCTTCACCTCCAGCGCGAGGACCGAGTCTCCCCGTCGGACGACGAAATCGACCTCGCGGTTCCGCTCACGCCAGTAGAAGAGCTCGCACTCTCCCGCCGCGGCCGCGTTGGCCAGGTGGGCGCCGACCGCGGAATCCACCAGCCGCCCGTGGAACGAGCGGTCGGCGGCCGCTTCGGCGGGAGACGACCCGGACTGCGCGGTCAGCAGCGCCGTGTTCAGGACCTGGAGCTTCGGGCTCGATCCGCGTCGACGCACGGCCTGGCCGGCGAATTTCTGCAGGCCCGTGACCATCCCCGCTCCGGCGAGCAGGTCGAGGTAGTGCGCGAGCGTCGTGGTGTTCCCGGCATCCTGGAGCTGGCCGAGCATCTTGGTGAACGACAGAACCTGGCCGGAGGTTCGGCACGCGAGCTCGAACAGCCGTCTCAGCAGCGCCGGCTTGTCGACGCGCGTCATCAGCAGGACGTCGCGGGAGATCGTCGTCTCGATCAGCGAGTCGAGCAGGTACCGACGCCAGCGATCCGGTTCGTCGGCCAGCGGCGCCGCGCCGGGATATCCCCCGAAGAACAGGAACCGCTCGAGCGAGAAGCCGAACGCCTCGCGCATCTCGGAGAACGACCAGTGCGGCAGGTGGAGCACCTCGAACCGACCGGCGAGGCTCTCGGTGAGCCCCTGCATCATCAGGAGCGGCGCCGAACCGAGCAGGACGACCTGGATCGGCCGCCCCTCCTTCGTGTCCTCGTCCCACAGTCGCTTCACCGACTCCGACCACTGCGAAATCTTCTGGATCTCGTCGAGCGCGAGCACCGCTCCGGAGGCTCCTTCGCCGAGCGTCGAGCGAGCGCGATCCCATTGAGCCGCGAGCCAGGATGCGTCCTTCAACGCCGGCTCGTCCGCGGACGCGACCACCGTGGGGACCCCGACGTCGGCGAGCACCTGGTGCACCAACGTCGTCTTGCCGACCTGACGAGGCCCCGCGACGACCTGGAGGAACCGCCGCGGCTCCTCGAGCCGGGCGGCGAGGATGTCGGCCTGAGGGCGCCGGTAGGAGCGAGCGATCCGATTGCTCATGGTGATGAGTATTTTTACTCAATCAAACAAGTAGTTGACAAAGCCTTTCCTGGAAGTAACTTCGGAACTCCACCCGCGCTGCCGTCCGTCAGACTCGCAGCGAACCGCGGAACCCCCGGGCGGCGTAGTACGACTCCGCGCCGTTGTGATAGACGAAGACGCGGCCGTAACGACGGTCGCCGAAGAGGGCGCCGCCGCGCTCGCGCACGTCGGACGGGGTCCGCAGCCAGCTCGACGTCAGCATCGCCCGCTTGCTTCGCGAGGCTGACGACGACGGCATCTAAAGAGGATGGGTGTCCAGCCCGGCGTCGACGCCGGCGACCTG
>JAUIEL010000237.1 GCA_030428825.1 bacterium | reverse complement strand
CCGGCGTTCAGGGCGAGGCGCGACTGGAAGAACGCGGAGAGGGCGCGCTTCTCGTTCGAGATCCCGGAGTCGGTCGACGGGAGCTCGCGCGCGGCCTGGGTGGCGAGCCCCTTCACCCGCGGGTCGTTCGCGTCGGCGCCCAGGAGGACGTAGACGTTCGCGAGCGCGATCGGGTCGACCGAGTTCCGGGTCGACCAGTTCGACTTCATCAGGTTCGTCTCCGGCTCGAGGACCGCGTCCGCGAGCGACTCGAACTTCTCGGCGAGCGCCTCCGCGCCGTCGAGGCCGAGGTCGACGCCGTGCGCGATCGCGATCCCCTGGAACCCCTTCGGGATCCCCTCGCGGTACTCCTTCTCGGCGAGGATCCGCTTCCCGATCCGGTCGAGCCCGGCCTGCGCCGCCGGTCGGAGGAGCGGGTGGTGCGACCGCGCGTACGCCTCGATCGCCCCCCAGCACGCGATCGCCTCCTCGCGGCGCGGCTTCCGTCGGTCGTCGGGCGGCCACGCGGCGACGGCCCGCTCGAGCTGGAGGACCGCCCGTCCCGACGGCGTCCCGTCGCCCGCGCGGACGCCGGCGGCGAGGAAGGCGGAGAGCGCGAGGGCCGTCGCCTCCGGCTCGGTGAACGCGTCGCACGCGTCGACCGTCCCGTCGGCGTCGACCTCGAGGCGGAGGGCGAGGAGCGCCTCCTCGACGATCACCCGCATCGCCCGGAACGCCGGCGCCGACCGCGCGGACGGCGGCTCGCGGCGGTGGGGGAGCGGGCCCGGGCGGTCGCCCCCCTCCGCGAGCGAGAGCGGCAGTCCGGCCGGCTCGCCCCCCTGGTCGACGACGAGGAGGACGCGCCCCCAGCCGGCGCGCTGCAGCTCTCCGAGGAGGAGGAAGAGCGTCCGGGCCCGCGCGGCCTCGCCGATCGAGAGCGCCACGGTCGCGGTCGGGGCCGGCACGCCGGGGGCGTCCCCGTCGAGCAGTCCGACCGGGAACGTCCGGACGGTCTCCTCGTCGTCCAGGCGGACCGCGCCGCGGAGGTCGGTCGCGAGCCACGCGTCTTCCCCGGCGATCGCGAACGCCGCCGGCAGCGCGCCGTCGACCGCGACCTCCGCGACGGCCGGGCCGCCGGCGCGCCACTCCTCGAACGGGAGCGCGTCGGGACGGCCTCGTCGGCGCTGCTTCGTCCGGGGGGGCGCCGCCCGCACCGGCACTCCGGCCCGGAGCAGCCGGTCGACGGTCCGGACGACCGACCGCGCCGGGAGGTCCTTCCCCTCGCCGAGCCCGAGGAGGACGACGTCCGGGCGCTCGTCCGCCGACACCGCCCGCGCCGCGTCGGAGAGGGGGACCTCGTCCTTCCCGACCGAGAGCACGTCGGGCGCGGCCCCGAGGAAGACGCGGACCGAGCGCTCGCCGGCGGCGGTCGACATGGAGGACGAGAGGAGGAGCACGAGCGGGAGGGCGGAGGAGAGGCGCATCCGGAGGATGGTAGCGGGCGCCGCCGCCGCGCGCCGGTCCCGCCGCCCGTCGATCGGACGTCCGGTCGTTCTCCCTCCCGCGCCGGCCGGAGATCGCGTATCGTCTCCCGCGCGGACCGGAGCCCGGCGCTGTCCCCTGCCTCGAAGGGATGGAATCGACCACAGCGCCGCACTCGGATCGAGTCGGTTGAACCCTCTCCCTTCGGGGGGAGGCCCTGCTTCGAAGGGATCGCCGACTCGCCGGGCTCCGGTCCGCGCCTCTCCGCCCCCCGTCCGGCTCCGCCAATGAGGTTCGTCTCGCCCGCGATCGAATCGCCGGGAAGCGCGGACCCGGCCGTCCGTCCCACCTCCTTATGGTGGTCGCGATGTCCCTCTCCCGCCGGGTGACGGGCGGCGCCGTCTGGCAGCTCGGCGCCCGCCTCTTCTCCGCCTCCGTGATGTTCGTCGTCACGGCGGTCGTGCTGGCGCGGACGCTCCCCGAGGCGGAGTACGGGCGGTTCCACTTCCACCTGACCCTCTACCTCCTGGTCACGTCGCTGGTCGACTTCGGCGTCAACCGGGCGGCGATCCGCATGGTCGCGGCGGGCGAGGCGGCGCGCGGGGCGGCGCTGGCGGCGGCGGTCCGTCTGAAGCTCCTCGTCGGCGCGCTCGGGTTCGTCGCGATGGCCGGCGTCGCGCTCCTGGTCGAGCCGGACGGAGCGTCCAGGCTGCTGCTCGTGATCGCGGCGGCGCACGCGCTGGCGCACGGGTTCGGGGCCGCTTCGATCGGGTTCGAGGTCGACGTCCGTTACCGCGCGCCGGCGACGAGCGCGCTGGTCGGTCAGTCGCTCTTCCTCGTCGCGGGGCTCGCCCTCGCCGCCGCGGGCGTCCGATCGGCGGCGCCGTACCTCCTCGCCTGGGCCGCGGGGCTGACCCTGCAGAACCTGAAGCTCTACGCGGCGGCCCGCGCCCGCGGCGACGTCGGCGGCGAGGTCGACCGCGATCTCCTGGTCCGCCTGGCCCGGGAGGCGGCGCCGCTCGGCCTCTCCGCGATCGCGGTCGCGATCTACTACTACTCCGACACGCTCATGCTCCGGCCGTTCCGGGGCGAGGAGGAGGTGGCGCGGTACTCGACGGCGTACCGGCTGATGACGTTCGGCCTGATGACGCCGGTCCTGTTCAGCCAGGTCGTCTTCCCGGTCTTCACGCGATGCCGGCAGCGGTCGACGGAGCTCCTGCGCGAGGTCGTCCGGGCGAGCGCGTTCTACCTCGCCCTCCTCGGGGCGCTCGGCGGCGCGGTCCTCGGCGGGCTCGCGCCGGAGCTCCTCGAGGCGGTGTACGGCGCGACGTACCGCGGGGCGGCCCCCGTCCTCGAGGTCCTCGCCGTCGCGATGGTCTGCGTCCACCTCACCTATCCGCACACGACGGCGTTGATCGCGTCGGGACACGCGGCCGACTTCACCCGGATCACGGCGGTCGCCGCGGTGCTGAACGTCGGCGCGAACCTGATCGTGCTCCCTCGGTACGGCGCGGAGGGGGCGGCGGCGACGACGCTCGGGACCGAGGCGTTCGTGCTCGTCGCCGGGGTCGTCCTGGCGCGGCGCCGCACCGGCGTGACCGGGCTGTCGGGGCGGCTCCTCGGGCCGGCAGCGCTCGCGGCGCTCCTGGTCGTGCTCCTGCGCGGACCTCTCGCCGGCTGGCATTGGGGGGCGGCGATGGCCGCCGCCGTCACGCTCGCCGCGGGGGCCGCGGTGCTGCTCGGCGCGTTCCCGTTCCGGCTCGGCGTCGACGAGGAGCACCTGGCGGTCGAGGAGGTCGAGTGAGGATCGGCGTCGACTTCCGGCCGGTCCTCTTCTCGCGGACCGGCATCGCGCGGTACGTCGCCGAGCTCGTGAAGGGGCTCGGCGCGCTCGGAGCGCTCGACCTCGACCTCCGCCTGCACGGGGACGCCTGGAGCCGAGAGCTCGATCCGGTGCGCGCGGCGCGGATCGTCCGTCTCGGCCGGGCGAAGCTCTACCGCCGTCGGATCCCCGGACGGCTGCAGCGACTCCTCGGCCCGCTCGGGCGGACGGTCGATCGCCGGCTCGACGTCGAGCTGTTCCACCACACCGACCTCGCGATCCCGCCGGTCGGCGGGGTCCCGACGGTGGTCACCCTCCACGACCTCGCGTTCGAGATCGACCCTTCGTTCCACGAGCCGGCGTTCCGGCGGGACGTGGCGCCGCGGGTGCGCGCGGTCGTGGATCGGGCGTCGAGGGTGATCACGCCGTCCGCCGAGACGGCGCGGAGGCTCGGCGAGTTCTACGGGGTCGAGCGCGACCGGATCGCGGTCGTCCCGCACGCCGCCGACCACATGCTCGCGCCGGAGGACGCGGCCGACGAGGAGGAGGTGCGGCGCCTCCTCGCCGCGGTCGGCGTCCGCGCGCCGTTCGTCCTCTCGGTCGGGACGATCGAGCCGCGCAAGAACCACCTCCGGCTCCTCCGCGCGTTCGAGCGGTTCGCGGCGCGACGGCCGCACGGGCTGGTGCTGGTCGGGCGGTGGGGGTGGCTGTGCGAGGACGTCCGCGCCGCGCTCGCGCCGCTCGTCGCCGCCGGCCGCGTCGTCCACCTCGAGGCGCTCGACGACCGGTTCCTGCCCGGGCTGTACGACGCGGCGGAGCTCTCGGTCTACCCGTCGCTGTACGAGGGGTTCGGGTTGCCCGTGCTCGAGGCGATGGCGCGCGGCTGTCCGGTGGTGACGACCGAGGGGGGCGCGCTCGCCGAGGTCGCCGGGGGGGCGGCGGTGGCGTGCGACGGACGGAGCGAGGAGGCGCTCGAGGCGGCGCTCGCGTGCGTGGCGGACGATCCCTCGCTGCGGCGTTCGCTCGCGGCGAAGGGGCGGGCGCGGGCGGCGGAGTTCTCGTGGCGTCGCTCCGCCGCGGCGCACCTCGACGTCTACCGGGAGGTCGTCCGGCGGTCGGCCGGCGGGTAGTCTCCGGGCATGCGGATCGCCGTCGACGTCTCGATCCAGGAGAACGCCCTCGTCACGGGCGTCGAGCGGGTGCAGCGATCGCTCCTCGAGGCGCTGGCGGCGGTCGACGAGGAGAACGAGTACCTGCTCGTCTCGAAGCGGGAACTCGACCTCGGCCTGCCGCTCTCCGACCGGTTCCGGCGGGTCGCGGCGGTGAAGGACGGCCCGACGTACCTCTGGCGCGAGCGGGTCGTCCCGTCGCTGCTGACGAGGGAGCGGATCGACGTCTTCCACTCGCCGGTGTCGGCGACGCCGGTGCTCGGCAAGGCGCGGAAGATCGCGACGGTCCACGAGCTCCCGTGGGTCGAGCGCGACGCGCAGGTGCCGCACGGCGAGGTGGTGCGTCGCGGTCACCGGGTCTGGCTCTTCCTGAACGTCCGGTACGCCTCCCGGATCGTCGCCGTGTCGAACCGGACCCGCGACAACATCCTGTCGCTCTACCCCGACGCGGGGGAGAAGATCGAGGTGATCCACCACGGCGTCGATCCCCGTTTCCGGCGGCTCGACGACCCGCCGGCGCGCGGGGAGTTCCTCGCGCGGCTCGGGGTCCCGGACCGACCGTTCGTGCTGTTCGTCGGGACGCTGCGGAGGAAGAAGAACCTGCGGGCGCTGGTCGAGGTCTTCTCGGAGCTCCCCGAGGCGATGCGCGAGACGCACGCGCTCGTGCTCGCCGGGGTCCGGACGCCGGCCTGGCCGGAGCTCGAGGAGCGGATCGAGGCGCACGGCCTCGCGGGTCGGGTCTTCCTGCCGGGGTACGTCTCCGACGACGACCTCGTCACGCTCTACAACCTCGCCGACGCGCTGGTCTACCCGTCGCTGTTCGAGGGGTTCGGGCTGCCGCCGCTCGAGGCGATGGCGTGCGGGACGCCGGTCGTCGCGTCGAGCGGGGGGGCGATCCCGGAGGTCGTCGGGAGGGCGGCGCTGACGTTCCCGCCGGGGGATCGGGGAGCGCTGCGCGGCGCGCTCGAGCGCGTGCTCGGAGAGCCGGACGTCGCGGCCGACCTGGCGCGGAAGGGGCGCCGGCACGCGCGCCGCTTCACCTGGGAGAAGACGGCCGAGCGGTACCTCGCGCTCTACCGCGAACTCGCCGAGGAGTGATCGGGTGAGGATCGCGGTCGACGCCTCGGCGGTCGGTCCCGCGCCGTCGGGGGCCCGGACGCGGATGATCGCGCTCCTCGAGGCGTACGCGCGCGCGCCGGAGGCACACGAACTCGTGGTGTTCGCGACGTCCGGGTCGGGGCTCGCGCCGCCGCTCCGCGAGGCCGGCGTCGAGTGCGTCGAGGTCGCGCCGTCGCCGCCGCCGCCGGTCCGGCTCGTGCGCGGCACGGGGACCTGGCGCCGAAGGATCGTCGAGGTCGGCGCCGACGCGTTCTCGGCCGAGACCCTGCCGCCCCCGGGCGCGCTCGGCGTCCCGACGGCGGTGACGATCCACGACCTCCGCGACCTCGCCCCCGGCGCGCCCCGCTTCGGGCCGCGGCGTCTCTACGCGCGTCACCTCCTCCCCGTCGCGCTCCGTCGGGTCGATCGCGTCGTCGCGGTGTCGGAGTGGACGAAGGGGGAGGTGGCGCGACGCCTCCGGTTCCCGGCCGAACGGATCGACGTGGTGCGGAACGGCGTCGAGGTGCCGACGCTCCGTCCCGATCCGAGCGCGGCGGAGGGGTGGCGCCGCGCGCGGGGGGCGGCCCGCCGGTCGATCCTCGCGCTCGGGCACCTCGAGCCGCGGAAGAACCTCTCGACGCTGATCGACGCCGTGCGCCGGCTCCGCGCCGCCGGTCGGGAGGACCTCGGCCTGGTGCTGGCCGGGCGCGACGAGACGGGGGAGGGCGCGCGTCTCCGCCGTCGGGCCGCGCTCGCCCCCGCCGTGCCGCTCGTCCTGACCGGTCCGCTCGACGAGGCGGAGCGTCTCCTCGCGCTCGCCGGCGCGTCCCTGGTGGCGACCCCGTCCGCGCTCGAAGGGTTCGGTCTGGTCCCGCTCGAGGCGATGGCGGCCGGGGTCCCGACGGTCTCGTCGTCGTCCGGCGCGCTGCCGGAGGTCGTCGGCGACGCCGGCCTCCTCGTGGCGCCGGACGACGTCGAGGGGTGGGCGAGGGCGATCGAACGCCTGCTCGAGGACGAGCGCGAACGCGAACGGTTCGTCGCCGCCGGCCGCGCCCGCGCCGCGACCTTCACATGGGACGAGGCGGCGCGGAATCTCGTCCGGGCGCACGACGCGCTTCAAGCGTCGACCGCGCGGCGCTAGGCTCACGCCCGGGATGGTGCTCTCGCTCCTCGTCTTCGTCCTCGGCTTCACGGCCGGCGGGCTCGCGTCGTTCGTCGGAACGGTCGCCGGGTCGGTCGCGGCCGACGTGCTGCTGCTCGGCGCCGCGGCCGGGCTCGTGATCGTCCGCCCGCCGCCCGGCGCCCGCGTCGCGGCGTTCCCTCCCGGGGCGGCGGCGGCCCTCGGCGCGCTCGCGCTCGCCGCCGCCGGCGCGGCCCTCGTGTTCCCGCTCGAGGTCGCCGCGCTCCCGATCGTGATCGCCGGCGTCGTGCTCGGCCGGAGCGTCCAGGCGGCCGGGTTCTGGCTCGGCGTCCAGGGCGTCCCCCGGCGGGCGCCCGCGGCGCTCCTCGTCCTCGGCGCCGTCACGGCCCCGGTCGTCGTGGCCCACGCCGGCGAACGGTCGACCGGACTCGCCGCCGCCGTCGTCGGGGTGTCGGCGGCGCTGTACACCGTCCTCTGCCGGACCCGCGCCGCGGCCGGGCTCGATCTCCCGAAGCCCCGCCCCGAGCCGCCGCTCGCCGGCCTGCCGACGCTCGTCGCGGTCCTGATCGCCGGCGCCGGGTTCGCCCGCGTCGTCGACGGGCCGCCCCTCTCCCTCCTCTGGATCGGCGCCGGCGCCGCGCTCGGCGCCGTCGCCGCGCCGCGCGCCCGCCGGTCCGGCGTCGTGCTCGGCGCGTGCGCGCTCCTCGCCGTCGGCTTCCTCGGGATCGCGCTCGACCACGCCCCCGACTCCCCCTGGCTCGCCGACTCCGCCGTCCGCGCCGCCGTCGCCTCCGTCCTCCTCGGCCTCGGCGTCGTCGGCCTCCCGCGGCTCTACGCCACGCTTCCGCCGGCGTCGAAGGTCGTCGCCAGGCTCTCCGAAGCGGACCGCCCGGTCCTCGACGGCGCCGTCCGCCGCATCGCCCTCTTCACCGCCGGCCTCGCCGTCGGCCGCGCGCCGTGGCTCGACGGCGTCGCCCCTCGCCTCGTGTTCGTCCTCCTCGCCCTCGCCGGCGCCGCGCTCGTCTGGTTCGACCCGCGCGCCGGGATCGGGAGGAAGGCGAAGGTCGTGGTGGTGGCGGGCGCGGTGGCGGGGGTCGGGATCGCGTCGGTCTGGGAGGTCGGGTAGGGGGAGGGAAGCAGGGAAGAGCAGGGGAGAGCAGGAGAGAGGGAACTGGCGCGGAGAACGGGCGTCGGTGTGGAGCCATGCCAGGGCGTGACCCGATCCCGGAATCGGGGGAGACTCGTCGGTCGCGCCGACCCGGGGACGGGTGGAACGGTGAGCCTAGTGTTCGTCCGGTTCGACCTTCTCCGGGAGGCCGCCTTCGGGGACGACGGTCTCGGTCAGCTTGGACGTGAGGGTGAAGAGGCCGTAGGCGACCGCGAGGGCGGCGAGGACGTAGAGGAGGCGCTTGCCGAACGACTGTTGGGAGAGGTCCTGGCCGAGGACGCCGCCGGATCGGTCGGAGCGGAGCGGGGCGGACGAGAGGGTGGGGCGGGAGGCCGCGGCGCTCGGCGGGGGGCGCGGGGTCGGCCGGCGGGCCATCGCGATCGTGCGATCCGGGTCGTCCGTGCGGGGGCGGCGCGCGGCCGGGGGGATCGGCTCGAGGGCGTCCGCGCTCGGCTCCTCGAGGACGATCTCCTCGACCTCGCCGGCCGAGGACGGCGACCGCGGCGGGGCGGAGGCCGGCTCGACCTCCGGCGCCGACGGCGGGGGCGGGGCGACCGCGTCGGCCCCTTCGATCCGGAGTTCGACCGAGCCGAGGCGGAGGAGGTCGCCGGGCCGGAGGGCGCTCCGGGTGACCCGCTGGCCGTTCACGAACGTCCCGTTCGAGGAGTTCAGGTCGGCGACGTTCCAGTCCCCGTCCCGCCGGAAGAGGCGGGCGTGCTCGCGAGAGACCGTCGGATGCTCCACGGCGAGCCCCCGGGCCGGCTTGCGGCCGACGACGACGCTGTCGCCGTCCGTCTCGAGGACCTGTCCGGCCCCGTCCGCGTCGACTCGGGTCAGTTTCACGGGTTTCCTTCCGCGAGGCCGGAGAGGGCGCGCACGGCACTCGCTATAGTGTCCGGTTCGGTTTCTCCCCGCGAGGACGGACGTCGTCCCGGGGGCCCGTGATCGTAGAGGTTTCCGATCCCCGTGAACCCGTCCGAGACCCCCGGTTTCGAGCCGTACCGTCTGGCGCGCCGCGACTCCCGCCCCGAACGGACCGTCGTCCGGGTCGGCGACTCGGTGACGCTCGGCGGCGACGAGGTCGTCCTGATGGCGGGGCCGTGCGCGGTCGAGAGCGAGGCCCAGCTCCGCCAGGTCGCGTCCCGGCTCGCGGAGGCCGGGGTCCGCATCCTCCGCGGCGGGGCGTTCAAGCCCCGGACGTCGCCGTACGCGTTCCAGGGATTGGGGGACGAGGGGTACCGGATCCTCCGCGAGGTCGCCGACGAGCACGGCATGGCGGTCGTGTCGGAGGTCCTCTCCGAGCGATCGGTCGAGGCGGCGCTCGAATGCGTCGACCTGCTGCAGGTCGGGTCGCGCAACATGCAGAACTTCGCGCTCCTGAAAGAGCTGGCGAGCGTCGATCGGCCGGTCCTGCTGAAGCGCGGGATGTCGGCGTCGTACGACGAGCTCCTCGGCGCGGCGGAGTACCTCCTCGCCGGCGGGAACGAGGCGGTCGCCCTCTGCGAGC
>JAUIEL010000236.1 GCA_030428825.1 bacterium | reverse complement strand
GGCGGCGAGGGCGGCGACCGAGCGGGGCTCGACGGCGGCGCCGTGGTCCGGGTCGGAGAAGACGTCGCGGATGCCGCCGTGGTCGGTCGTCAGGACGGCGCAGCCCGACGCGAACGCCTCGAGGATCGAGAGCGGCTGCCCCTCGTACGGGTACCAGGTCGGGAGGGCGAGGAGGTGCGCGCCGGCGAGGAGGGCGCGCCGCGCCTCGCCGTCGACGACGCCGTGGTACGCGACGCGCGGGCGGTCGAGGAACGCGCGGTCGGCCGGGGCGTCGTCCGCCGTCACCGACGCGCCGGCGACGTCGAGCTCGACGCCGTCGACGCGGGCGACCGCCTCGACCAGGACCTTCCACCCCTTCGACTCGAACAGGGTCCCGAGGAAGAGGACGCGGAGCGGGCCGTCGGCGGCGAACCGGTCCTGGATCGCCGCCTCGTCGACGAACAGCTCGTCGTCCGCGAAGTTCTCGACCACGGCGATCCGGTCGTCCCGCACGACGCCGGCGAAGACGGGACGCAACGACTCCCCGAGCACGATCGCGCGCCGCACGTCGCGGAGGAGCCGCCGGTTCGCGGCCCGGACGAGGGACGAGCGGCCGTAGACCGTCTCGGCGATCCCGCCGCCGTGGAGGTGGACGACGGTCCGCGCGCGGGCCTCCCCGAGCGCGGCGAGGAGGAGGAGATCCTTCGCGTTCCCGGCGAGCGACTGCGCGAGGTTCAGGTAGACCGCGTCGGCCGCGCGCGCCCCCCGCGCCACCTCGCGGACGAGGCCGGGAACGCGCCGCGCCTGCGCGAGCGTGAACCCCGGACGATGCTCCCCCTTCATCAGGTCGATCACGTCGACCTCGACGTCCGGGTCCGCCTCGAGGTCGTCGAGGAGCGCGCGGCACGCGCGCGACTGGCCGGTGATCGGCGGCGGCAGCGGCGCCACGAACAGGACCCGCGTCATCGGAGGTTCGCTCCCGCGGCCGCCCGACGGGACGCGATCGACCGGCGCGCCCGTCTGCTACCATCCCGCTCATGCAGGACGGGCCGATGCGCGCGGAGACCGGCCCCGGTCGTCCGCTCTTCACCCTCGGCGTCCTGACCGTCCCGTTCGAGAACCTCTGGTTCGCGCCGAGCAAGGGCTGGGCGGCGATCGCCCCCCTCCTGCTCTTCCTGTACGTGCTCCGGAACGCCCGCCGCGTGCCGGCGTCCATCGCCCGGCTGCGGCCGGTCTTCGCGGTCGTCCTCGCGCTCCTCGCGCTCTCCGGCGTCCGCTACCTCTCCCACCCGCCGGTCGCGGCGAACCTGCTCGACGCGGCCCGGTCCCTCTTCCTCGGCCTCACGTGCCTCGTCGCGATCGACCTCCGCTGCCGCGACGCCGACGACCTCGGGCCGACGGTCCGCCTCCTCGGCGGGGCGTACCTCGTCGCCCTGCTGTTCGGCGTCGTGCAGTGGATCGCGATCCGGACCGGCTGGGACGGCTTCCTCGAGTTCCATCGGTCGATCGCGATGCGCGACGTCGTCCGCCGCGGGCGCGTCCAGTTCGGGTTCACCGAACCGGCGTTCGCGGCGATGCACGTCTTCGGCGTGATGCTGCCGCTCTGCCTCCGGTTCCGGAGCCGACCCGAGGCGCGCCCCCTCCTCGTCGCGCTGGTCGGCTTCGTCGTGTTCGGCCTGGCGACGCGGTTCAGCCTCCGGTTCGTGGTCGAGGGGCTGCTCGTCCTCTCGCTCGCCGGGGCCGTCCTCGTGGTCCGCCGCCGCCCGCCGCTCCGGGTCGTCGTCCCGGCCGCGCTCGCGCTCCTCCTCGCGGGGGCGGTCGCGGTCGAGAAGGTCCCCCGCCTGAAGCGGATCGTGGCCGGCGGCGTCTACGCCGACGAGTCGCTGGCGGCGCGCTGGTTCCGCGTCCGCGCGGCGGCCGCCGCGTGGCGGGACGACCCGGCCGGCCTCCTGTTCGGATACGGCCTCGGCAACCTCTGGGTCCCGCTCCGCGCGGGGCACGCCGAGGCGAGCGCGGCGTACGACTCCTCGTACCGGGACGAGCTCGAGGTGCTGGCCCAGCGGCGGGCGACGAGCGTCCTCTCGCTCCCGGTCCGCCTGGTCTGCGAGTTCGGGCTCCTCGCGACCCTCGCCCTGACCGTGCTGCTGTTCGATCGGCGCCGCCCCTTCGTCTCGCTCCTGATCCCGCTCGTCTACCTGACGTTCGACTCGTACGCCTTCTACGCGCTCTGGCTGCACGTCCACGCCCTCGTCCGCGCCGGCCCCGTCGGGGAGAGCGGGCCGGCGCGGCGGGACGAGGGGCCTCGGCCGACGATCAGTTGAACGTCAACCGGAGCCCGGGGGAAGCGGCGAAGCCGTCGCCGGCGTTCGGATCCATGACGAAGAACTGCCACGTCACCACCGCGCCGACCGGCGTCGTGGGCGGGACGACCCCGGAGAGGACGGCGTGCCCGTTCCCCGGACCGGATCCGCCGAGCGGGAGCGAGAAGAGCGGCGGCAGGATCGGATGGACGAGGAAGGTGCAGTACTGCCCGATCGGGACGTTCCCCATCCCGGCCCCCGCGAAGACGATCGCCGTCGAGCCGCCGACCGCGTTGGTGAAGACGAGCGCGAGCGGCGCGCCGATCGCCGGGCACGAGTTGACGACGATCTGCGGGACGAGGCTGCCGGCGCCGACGCACCCGTCGCCGTACGCGACCGGCGGGTTCTCGCACTGCGCCTCGTACGCGCCCATGTCCGGGTGCGGGGGCGGACCGAACCCGGTGTCCCCCACCGCGGCGAGGTCGACGAACCGCGGCGCGCCGGCGAGGTCGATCGTGACCCCGGCCGGGACCTGCGAGCTGTCGCCCGCGTCGAGGACCGGCGACGGGAAGAGCGGGCGGAAGTCGTCGGCCGACGGCTGGATGAAGTTCGGGTCGGCGTCGACGTTCCCCTGGCCCGGGAACCCGGTCTCGACCACCGAGTGGGTGACCGTCACCGCGCCGGGGAACGGCTTCCCCGTCCCGAAATACGCGGCGTTGTACGTGTTGCCGAAGAAGATCGAGTTGTGGACCTCGACGTTCGACTGCTTGCTGTCGACCGCGTAGTCCCCGTCGGCCGTGTTCATCGTCGCGGTGCAGTGGATGAACCGCATCGTCGACTGGTAGGTGTCCGCGATGCTCGCCGTGCCGAACGCCCGGTTCCGGACGAAGAGCGAGTTCAGGAAGGTGCAGGATCCGCCGTACGCCCGGTAGACGCCGGCGACGATCGACTTGTTGCCGTCGAAGACGCACCGCTCGAACCAGACGTCCCCGGCGTAGTGCTCGACCGCGCCCCCCACGGCGTTCCCGGCGACGTTGTCGATGAAGCGACAGTCGACGAACGAGACGTCCCCGCTGTAGAACTTGACCGCGCCGCCGTCGCCGCCGACCGCCTTGTTGCCGACGAAGTCGCATCGGGAGAAGTCGACCTCCAGGCTGTAGTCGTACAACGCCCCCCCGCCCTCGTCTCCCGTGAGGCCGTTCCGGATCGTGAACCCGTCGACCACGGTCGGCCCCGAGCCGCTCATCGAGAGGACCCGCGACACCTTCTGCGCGTCGAGGATCGTCGGGTTCGACGCCGGGTCCGCCTGCGAACGCGCCGTCTCGACGCCGGCGAACCCGCCGTAGACCGCCGTCCCCTCCCGCATCAGGTACGCGGTCCCCGGGGTGACGTACACCCCCTGCTTCACCCAGATCTCGTCTCCGGGCATCGCGGTGTCGAACGCCAGCTGCAGGCTCTTGAAGGGGTTCGCCCAGCTCGTGCCACCGGTCCCGCCGGACGGCGCGGCGCCGTCGACGTAGTACACGACCCCGGCTCCCGCGGATCCGACCGCGAGGAGGGAGGCGACTCCGAAGGCGGCGAGGAAAGGACGGCGGATGGTTCTCGACATGTCACGGACCTCCTTCTCGAGGATCACGGATCACGGAACGGCCCCCTCTCGAGGGCCTCGGGTCCCCACCGGGCGAAGGGGCGCAGCGGCCGCCGCCCGTCGGGGTTCGGGTTCGGGTGCGGGATCGGATCGACCGGGCGCGCCGCCCAGTCCGGCCGCTCCCCTTCCAGCAGGCGAGCGAAGCACGACAGGCGCTCCGCCGCCGTCTCGATCGGGCCGTCGGCGATCGCGCAGCGGAGAGCGACCGCCGTCACTCCCGCCGGCGGACGCGGCGCGAGCGTGGCGGTGACGACCGGCGGCGTCTCGTCGCCGCCGCGCGCCCAGCGGAGCTCGTGCGGCGCTCCCGCGCGCGGGGTCACTTCGGCGACGACGGTCGACAGCCCGAGCGACCGCGCGGCGCGCTCGACGGTCTCCCACCAGGCGTCGGCGTCGGACGTGTTCCAGAGGACGAGCTGGAGGTGCTCGAGCTGCTTCCGGAGGTCGCGGTGCAACCGCTCGATCGCCCGGCGGCGCCGGTGCGCGGCGAGCAGCGGACCGGGTCGGAGCGGCGCGACCCGGACGAACAGGAGCGCGGTCACCGCGAGGCCGGCGAGCGCGAGGAGGCCGGGCCGCCCCGGCGTGGCGAGCTCCGCCACGCCGAGCGAGGAAGACGTCGCCGCGACGCCGCCGAGCAGGAGCGCGACGGCGCGCGGCGACAGGCCTCGGCCCAGCAGGGAGTGGTGCAGGTGCGCCGTGTCCGGCGCGACGATCGATCGGCCGACGAGCCGACGGCGCACGACGCAGACCGCGAGGTCGGCCAGCGGGATCGCCAACGCGAGCGCGGGGGCGGCGGCGGCCGCGAACGGCGCCCCCTCGCGGCCGGCCCCGACGACCAGCAGCCCGCCGAGCGCGAACCCGAGCCCGAGGCTGCCGCCGTCGCCGAGGTGGATCGTCGCCGGATGCGCGTTGAACGCGAGGAACGCCGCGGCCGCGCCGACGAGCGCCGCGGCCGCCGCCGCCGTCGCCGGATCGCCGGCGAGGAGCGCGACCGCCGCGATCGCCGCCCCGGCGACGATCGTCAGCGTCGCCGCGATCCCGTCGCTGCCGTCGATCAGGTTCAGCGCGTTCGAGACCGTCACCAGCCAGGCGACCGTCAGCGGCGCGGCGAACACGCCGAGCTCGAGCGCGCCGCCGCCGGGGAGCGGGAACGCGTCGAGGCGCACCCCCGCCGCGCAGAGGAGGACGCCGGCCCCGGTCTGCGCGAGCAGCTTCGCCTTCGGGCCGGCGCCGCGGACGTCGTCGATCCAGCCGACGAGGAAGACCGGGAGAGAGCACGCGAGCAGCGTGACGACCCGGCCGTCGAGCCCGACCCCGAGCCGGTCCGCGACGACGAGGGCGACCGCGGCGGCGAGGGCGACCGCGAGCCCCCCGGTCCTTGGGAGGGCCCGCGAATGGACGCGCCGCACCCCCGGCCGCTCGACCCAGCCTCGCCGGATCGAGACCGCGCGGACGATCGGCGTCGCGAGGAGGCCGACCGCGAGCGCGATCCATCCGGGGAGGAGGGGGTGGTCCATCGTCGTCCCGCCTCAGGTCCCGGTCCGCGCGACGCGGGAGACCGCGTGGAACTGGTCGTGGATCCAAGCGTACGTCCGCTCCATCCCGTCCCGCAGCGAGGTCGACGGGGCCCAGCCGAGGGCGGCACGGATCGACGTGTTGTCGGAGTTTCGGCCGCGGACGCCGAGCGGCGCGTCGAGCCGGTAGCGGCGGCGCAGACGGACCCCCGCGATCTCCTCGACCACGCCGACGAGGGCGTCGATCGTGACGAGCTCCTCCGAGCCGACGTTCAGCGGGTCGATCACGTCGCTCGCGGTGAGGCGGAGCGTCCCCTCGAGGCAGTCGTCGATGAAGGTGAACGACCGGGTCTGCGAGCCGTCCCCCCAGATCTCGATCTCGAGGTCGCCGCTCGCCTTCGCCTCGATCACCTTCCGGCAGATCGCGGCCGGCGCCTTCTCGCGACCGCCGTCCCACGTCCCGTGCGGGCCGTAGACGTTGTGGTACCGCGCGATCCGGGTCTCGATGCCGAAGTCCTCGCGGAAGTGACGGCACATCCGCTCGGAGAAGAGCTTCTCCCAGCCGTACCCGTCCTCGGGCATCGCCGGATACGCGTCCTCCTCCCGCAGCGCGACGACGTCGGCGTCCTTCTGCTTCTCGGCGTTGTAGACGCAGGCGGACGACGCGTAGAAGAACCGCTCGACCCCGGCGTCGCGCGCCGCGACCAGCATGTTCGTGCTGATCAGGACCGAGAGCATGCACGCCGCCTTCTGGTTCTCGATGAACCCCATCCCCCCCATGTCGCACGCGAGCTGGTAGACGGTCGAGACGCCCGCCGCGGCGGTGTGGCACGCGCCGGCGTCCCGCAGGTCGAGGCGGAGGTTCTCGACGTCGTCGAAGCGCTGGAACCACTCGCCGATCGGCTTGACGTCGACGGCGCGGATCGGGCCGACGCCGCGGCGGCGGAGCTCGGCGACCAGGTGGCCGCCGATGAAGCCGCCGGCGCCGGTGACGAGGACACGAGGGGAGAGCTTGCTCGGGGGGTGACTCATGGGGACTCTCGTCGATCGGGGGGGATCGGAAGCACGAACATCTCCGGACTCAGGGAGGGTCGGGGAGGTCCTGACGGACGACGAGCGCCGTCGGCGTCGGCGGGTACGCCATCCGGACGCGGTGGACATGGAACGCGCCGGGCTCCCAGTCGACGCGCTCCAGCGCGTGGCGCATCAGGTCGCGGTAGCGCGGCATCTCGGGGAGCCATTGCACCTCCGACGCGCGCCCCACCGGGTCGACCCGCTCGAACAGCGGCAGCTCGTCGCACGCGAGGTGCCGCTTGAACAGCTCGCCGGAGAAGAGGCCGCTGAAGAGGTGCGCCCGCGGATGGAAGGCGTCGAACAGGTCCTCGTGAACGGCGAGGTCGAGGACGGCGTGCTCGACCGGGGTGTGGAGGCGGAGGTAGGTGCCGAGGACCTCGTACGCCGCCTGGCGGTAGCGCGGCTCGACCGCGCGCAGCACCTCGCCGATCACGCACGTCGCGGCGCCGCGGCGGCCGACCGGCCCCTCGCGGAACGCGTACTGCGTCGCGCCCGCCTCGCCCGGCAGGACGTCGATGTCCGGGAGGTTCTTCGAGCAGAACTCCCGCACGAGCGGCGGCCCCTTCTGCGGATCGGCGACCGACGCCTCGGGGTCGAGCGGACGCCAGTCGAAGCCGGTGTGGACCGTCCCCTCGTCGTCGACGGAGTACGCGGCCGTGATCCGCCACGGCGCCTTCGGGCGGATCCGACGGAGGTCGACGAAGCCGTTCAGGACGACGGCGTCGAGCCGGGTCGGGTCGGCGGACGGCGCCACCACCACCGTCTTGAGCTGCAGCCGGGCCTGGACGCCCCAGAGGTAGCTGTTCGCGCGGTACGCCGCCTTCCGGTGGTCGAGCTGCGCGGTCCGGTTCTCGGTCGAGACCTGGCCGGCGAGCATCATGTCGAGCGAGCGCCGGTCGCCCGCGTGTTCGCGCGCCAGCTCGTCGAACGCCCGGTACCCCGCGCGGACGCGCGCCACGATCGGCGCCGGCGCGCCCTGCTCCTCCGCCGCGGAGCAGAACCGCCGCATCGCCTGCGCGCCCGGGACGTACAGGCCGGCCTCGAACGGGTCGCTCCGCTCGAGCAGGTTCGTCACCTTCCAGGCGAGCTTGGTGTCGACGCGGAGCGCGCGGCCGAGCTCGGTCGGACCGCTCGCGGGAGGAACCGGCAGCGCGTCGACGAGGTCCGCGAGCGCCTGCTTCAGCGCGGCGATCACCGCGCGGGCATGCTCCTCGAACGTCGATCCGGCGGCGGCGGTCGATCCGGCCATGGACGAGTTCTCCACTCGACGACTCACCCCCCCATCCCACCACACTCATTTCCAGAAATGGCGCCAGAATCGAGACCGGCCGCGGATTCGGCGACCGGCGGCGGGGACGCCCGGACGGATCCTTTTTCCGAGCAAGAGGTTGTGCGCGACGAACCGATAGACTCCGGAAGAGCGATGAACCCCGATCCGCCGCCCGACACACGGTCCCGCGTCCCCGTCCGGAAGCGGATCGTGCTGATCAACGCCGCCGCCTCCGTCGGCGGACAGGTCGCGAACGTCGTGCTCCTGGTCTGGCTGCAGCGCTACCTGCTGCGCCACGTCGCGGTCGAGGAGTACGCGCTCTACCCGGTCGTCCTCGCGCCGATGCTCCTCCTGCCGCTGCTGACGAGCACGCTGACCGGCGCCGTCGGACGCTTCGCGGTCGAGCGGCTCAGCCGGGGCGACCCCCGCGGAGTGACCGAGGTCGTCTCGACCGCGCTCCCGCTCTCCCTCCTCCTCGCCGC
Source organism: bacterium (assembly GCA_030428825.1). Taxonomy (GTDB): domain Bacteria; phylum Planctomycetota; class B15-G4; order B15-G4; family JADJEK01; genus JAUIEL01. The sequence goes on along the minus strand of JAUIEL010000236.1, from coordinate 1,104 downwards.
GGGGGCGGCGGCGATCGGGAGCGTCGTGATCGCCGGCGCCGGGCCGCTGCTCGGCGTCGGCCCGGAGCACCTCCCGGACGCGCGGCGGATGCTCGGGCTGCTCCTCGTCCTCGCGGTCCTCCGGATCGCGCTCTCCCCGCTGACGGTCGGCCCGTTCGTGACCCAGCGGTTCCTCCTCGACTCCCTCCTCACGCTCGGCACGCAGCTCGCGCGCCTCGCTCTCGTCTTCTCGCTCCTCGTGCTCGTCGAGGCGCGGGTCCTCTGGGTCGTCGTCGGCACGGTCGCCGCCGAGACGGCGGGGCTCCTGGCGTCGCTCGTCGTGTCGCGCCGGCTGGTGCCGGAGCTGCGGTTCCGGCGGGGCCTCGTCCGGCGAGAGGGCGCGCCGCGGCTCGCCGCGTTCGGCGGCTGGTCGCTGGCGCGCGGCGCGTCGATGGCGGTCCGACGCGCGGCGGTCCCGGTGCTCCTGAACCGGCTCGGGACAGCCCTCGACGTCGCCTGCTTCCACCTCGGCTCGCTGGTGATGGTGCAGTTGCAGATGATCGTCGGGCTCGCCGTCCAACCGCTCGGCCCGCCGATGGTCGCGCTGCACGCGCGCTCCGACCGCGGACGACTCCGCGCCCTGTACCTCCGCGGCAGCCGGTACGGGTTCTGGGGGGCGTTCCTGTTCGCGACGCCGCTGGTCGTCCTCCGCGAGGAGCTGGTCGTCCTGTACGTCGGGCCGGAGTTCGCGGACGCGGCGACGGTGATGGCGCTCCTGGTCCTGCACCTCCCGCTCCGGCTCGGGAACATCCTCCTCATGCCGCTCGCCCCGGCGACCGACAACCTCCGCCCGATGGCGATCTCCTCGTGCCTCCTGCACGGCGCGGCGGTCGTCGCGATGGCCGCGGCGGCGGCGCTCGGCGGCGGCGCGGTCGGGGCGGCCGCCGCCTCGCTCGCCGTCTCCGCGATCGGCCAGCCCCTCCTGATGTGGCCGCTCGCGCGACGGATCGTCGGCCTGCCGCTCGGGGAGTGGGTCCGCCGCGCCCTCGTCCCGTCGCTCGCGCCGACGCTCCTCGGTCTCGCGGCGTGGACGGGGCTCCGCGAGGCGATCGCCCCGGCGTCGTG
>JAUIEL010000235.1 GCA_030428825.1 bacterium | reverse complement strand
CGCAGCGCGCGCGACGGCGGGGGCGGCGGCGAAGCCTCGATCCGGACCGCGCCGCCGGCCGCCGCGACCCTTCGCGGGACGCGCGCCACGACCCCGGCCGCGCGCACCGACCCGTCCTCGTACGTCGCCCGCGGCGTCACCCCCCCCGGCACGACCCGCCCGCCGACCCGGATCCTCGCCGCCGCGCCGGCCGGGAGCGCCCCCTTCGGGAGGAGGACGAAGCCGTCGACGACGACGCCGTCCGAGGTCTCGAGCCCCCCCGCTCCCGGCGCGAGGAGGAGCTCCGCGACCGGGCGCGGCGGGGCCGTCTCCCCGCCCGCCCCTCCCTCCCCGACGGAGGACGGGATGACGAGGAGGGCGGCGAGAAGGAACGGGGTCCGGAGGGCGCGAGCGGATCGGAGCCTGGTCATGCCCGGAGAGACGTCGACTTCCCGAGCCGGTTGCATCTCCCCCCACCGCGGCGCTCGGGGTAGACTCCCCTCGTATCGCCCCGTCGTCCCTGGAAGAGACCCATGCGCGAATTCTGGCAGTTCCTCATGGAGAACAAGGCGTGGTGGATCACGCCGACGGTCGTGATCCTCCTCGGTCTCGTCGCCCTGATCCTCATGACGAGCGGCGGCTCGATCGCTCCGTTCGTCTACTCGCTGTTCTGAGCGACACGCCCCGCCGGCCGCGCGCCGCCCTCCTCGGCGGCTCGTTCGACCCGGTCCACCTCGGTCACCTCCACCTCGCCCGCGAGGCGCTCGGGCGTCTCGCGCTGACCGAGGTCCGCTTCCTGCCGGCGTACGTCCCGCCGCACAAGCGGGACCGCGCCCTCCTCCCGATCGACGACCGCCTCCTCCTCCTCGACGCCGCGCTCCGCGACGAGCCGGCGTTCGTCGTCGATCCCCGCGAGGCGCGCCGCGGCCGCGCCTGCTACACGTTCGACACGCTGACCGAGCTGCGCGCGGAGCTCGGGTCAGAGGCGGAGGTGATGTTCCTGATCGGCGGCGACTCGCTCCGGGACCTCCCGAAGTGGTATCGAGCGCCGGATCTCGTGCGCACGTTCACGTTGGTCACGGTTCCGCGCGACCCCGACGTCGACGTCGAGCGGCTCCTCGCCCCGGTGCGGCTGAAGTTCCCGGCCGACCTGGTCGAGAAGCTCCGCCGGTTCGTCCTCCCGGTCGAGCCGCTCCCGGTCTCGTCGACCGAGATCCGGGCTCGCGTGCGCGACGGGCGACCGATCGACGACCTCGTCCCGGCCGCCGTCGCGCGATTGATCGAGGAACGCGGCTACTACGCCTGACCGGCCGGGCGCGCCGCGACGAGCACCGGCGCGCGCCCGTCGACGACCATCGTCTGCGCGAGGAGGTCCCCCAGCCGCTGGCGCCGGCGGGTGAACAGGACGAGCATCGCCCCGAGCAGCCCCTTGGTGAGGAAGACGTCGAGGAAGAGGAGCACGCTCCGGGTGAGCGACGCGGGGAGGCCCGGCGCCGCCCCCTCGAGCGAGACCACGCGCAGCCCGAACACCCGCTTCCCGAGCGTGCGGCCGGCCGCCGCCTCGCTGGTCGCCTGGATCGCGAACCAGAGCATCAGACCGAGGAACTGCAGGTCGCCGAGGAGGAGCGTGGCGCTCGGGTCGGAGATCGAGAGCTGGTGGTCGGCGAGCGACACCGCCTCGACGAGGTAGGCCCGCGTCGACGCGTCGAGCACGAACGGGGAGAGGAGCCCCGCCGCGACGCCGGCGACGCCGAAGTCGAACGCCCCCGCGAGGAGCCGTCGGACGAACGGCGCCGGCGTGGCGACGACCGGCGGCTCGTCCGGCTCGCGACGCCCCTCCTCGCGCCGACGGGGACGCGGCCGACGCGCGAACGATCCGACCAGCGTGAAGAGGGCGATCAACGCGAAGAGCGGCATCATGAACCGCAGGTGGAGCGCCGACCACGCGCCGAGGAACGGGAGCGGGGAGGGGTCGCGCGATCCGTCCGCGCGGAAGGCGCTCACGTCCCTCCCGTCGGCCACGAGCAGACGCGGCTCGGCGCCCCCCTCGCCCCGGACGAGGAACGCCCCGACGAGCCGCGCGTCGTCGCCGCCGACCGCCGCGGCGCCCGGGTCCCGGAGCACGGGCGCGCCGGCCGCGTCGACGGTGATCACCGCCGGCCGCCGACCGCCCTCCCCGTCGACCGTGGTCCAGACGGCGAACCGGCCGTCGGGACCGGCGACGAGTTCGAGCCCGTCGCCTCCCTCGCCGATCGCGGCGGTCCCGGTGACCGCGAGGCCGGCGTCGTCCCGGCGCAGGAGCGTCACGAGGCCGCCGTCCTTCACCGCCACCAGGACCGCGCCGTCCCCGAGCACGGCCGCGACCGCGGCGTCCGCCCGCGCGGGCCCGTCCGAAGGCCATCGCTCGACCGAGAACGCGACCCGGTCGTACCGCACGAGCCGGGGCCGTCCTCCCGCGCCGCGCTCGACGAGCCACGCCACGCCGTCGGCCGCCGCGACGGCCAGCGGTTCGCCCCCGCCGTCCCGCTCCGCGAACCGATCGAATTCGAACGCCGCCTCCCCCGCCACGTCGATCTCGGCCGGGACGGTCGGCGTCGGCGCCCGCTCGACCAGCGTCCGGACGCCGGACCGCGTGAAGAGGTGGAGCGTTCCGTGCAGCCGGGCCAGGACGCCGGGCTCGGTTCCGAGGACGGAGATCGCGACCCGCGGACCCTCCTCGTCCGCCGGCGCGAGCCGGACCAGCGCGAGCGTCTCGACCCCCTCGCCGGCCGGCGTCAACGCCACCACCGTCCGCCCCGGCCCCGGGACCTCCTGGACGCGGGCGAGCGGCTCGGGACCGGACGTGAGGCCCCAGACCAGGAGCGACGTCTCGGCCACGAGGAGGAGGAGGAGGGGAGCGCGGATGACGACCTCTTCGGGGAGGAGGGGAGGGGGGCGGAGAGAGCGGCGCCGCCCTCAGGAGTCGAACAGGACGCCGGCTCGATCGTCGAGACGAGGCGCCGGCGCGGGGAGGAGTCCGTACTCCTCGAGGAGGGTCCCCTGAGCCGCATGCAGCGACGCGAGCGCGACCTGGTAGTCGAACAACGCGCGGAGGTACGCGTCCTCCGACTCCTGCCACGCCGCCTCGGCGTCCCGCACCTGGAAGGTCGTCGAGTAGCCGGTCTCCTGCCGCTTCTGCTCGGCGACCCAACGCTCCTTCGCCAGGCGGGACGCCTCGCCGGCGGCGACGATCTGCTCCTGCCGGTTCGAGACGTCGCGGACCGCGTCGCGCACCTCCTGGATGATCTGGTTCTCGAGGTCCTTGTACTCGAGGAGCGAGCGGATCTTCGTCAGCCGGGCGGCGGCGAGGTCGTACCGCGCGGTCCGGTTGCCGAGCGGGACCTCGAGGTTCACGCCGGCGCCGATCGAGTAGTAGTCGTCGTCGTAGTTCGTGACGTCGCCGCTGTTGTCGGCGAGCTGGTTGAACCGGAGCGACGCGGTCAGGTCGAGCTGCGGGAGCTGCGTGTTCTCCGCGACCATGATCCGGATGTCGTCGTTCTCCAGCTGCAAGCGCTTCTGCCGCAGCTCGTGGCGCCGCTCGAGGGCGACGCGCGCCGCCTCCCGCCACGACGGCCGCTCGATCGCCTCCTCCGCCGCCTCGGTCAGCGGGACGACCTCGATCTCCCACTCCTCGCGCGTCTCGAACGGGAAGATCAGGCGCTTCAGCGCGTCGGCGGCGCGGCCGATCTCGTTCACCGCGGCGATCCGCTCCTGCTCGCGCGTCGCCAGCGTCGACTCCGCCTCGACCACGTCGATCCGCCGGAACTCGCCGACGTCGAGCTTCTTCTGGTTGATCTCGACCAGCCGCTCCCCCTGGCCGACCAGGAACTCGCGCGTGACGAGGTTCCGGATCGCGAAGTAGTGGTTCCAGTACGCGACGACCACCTCCTCGGCGCGCGCCTCCCGCGTCGCCTCGAGGTTCTCCGCCGCGCCGAGCAGGGCGTTCCGCGCGGTCAGGACGCCCGCCTTGCTGACGGCCGATCCGAACCCCCGCAGCAGCGGCTGCGTGACGGCGAGCCCGATGCCGGACGTGTACTCCGGGTTGAAGTTGCCGAACGTCACCGGGTTCCGCTCGGTCTTCACCCAGTTGGCGTCCGCCTGGTACGAGCCGCCGCCGATCAGCGACCCGCGGAAGCCGCTGGTGACCGTGTGCGACTCGTTCAGGATGCCGGTCACCACCGTCTCGGTGCTGGGCGCGAAGATGTTGCCGGTCGAGAGGCGCGACACGGTCGGCGAGACCGCCTTCGCGTACTCGTACGACGAGAAGAAGACGGTGTCGAAGACGCCGAGCGAGCTCCCGAGCTCCGCCTCGCCGATCTGGACGTTCACCTCCTCGATCCGGACCGGGATCGAGTTCCGCTCGGCGAGGTGGATGCACTGCTGGAGCGTCAGCGGCATCACCTGCTTCGGCGCCGCGCCTTCCTCGTCCTCTCCGGCCGCCGCCCCGGCCGCGGAGAGGAAGAGCGCGGCGAGGAGCGGGAGCGCCCGAGGCGCCGGCCACCGTTCCGTCGGAGTCGTCATCCGTCCGTCCCTCCCTCGAGCCGGACCCCGAGCTCCTCCAGCACCGCCATCAGCCGGCGGCGAAAGGTCGGGGACGGCTCCGCGCGCAAGGCGGCCACGATACTCGCGCGGTGCGGCGTGTCGAACAGCAGCTTGTGGTTCTCGACGAACGACTCGAGCTCGGCGAGGGCGTTCCACCGGACGAACAGCTCCTCGTCCCTCAGGAACTCGACGAGCGTGTCGCGGATCTCCCGCGCCCGCTCGGCGTCGTCGGCGATCCGCTCGAGCTCGGCGTACCGGTGGAGGACCTTCCGCTTCGCCTCGTAGTCCCGCTCCCCCTTCAGCAGCCGCCGGAGCGACTTGAAGCGCGTCCCGGTCTCGAACCGGTCGAGGAACACGAGGTACTCCTGGTCGGCGACGTAGTCCTCGGGCGCGGCGAGCGTGACGACCTCGGCCGGCGCCTCGGGGCGGCCGCGGACGAGGTGCGCCTCGAGGACGGTCATCCGCGCCACGGTCACCGCCGGCCCGGCCCGCGCGACCGACTCGACCCGGACCTCGGCGATCAGGTCGCTCTTCCCGAGGAGGTCGCCGCCGAACGTCGTGAACCGATACCGCCCGCGGACCGGCACGGCCCCGCGCTCGACCGAACGCGCGGGGAGGGGAGACGCCGCCTCCCGCCCCGGCTCGGGGGGGCCGGCCTGCAGGAGGGCGAGGAGGGCGAGGGCGGAGAGCATCCGGGGATCGTACCGGATCGACCCGACGGGGAGGACCGGAAGCGGCCCGTCCGTCCGTCCGTCCGTCCGTCCGGGCGGGAGGGGCCCCTCCCGCTACCGCGCCAGCCGCTGCGGCACCGAGAGGGTCATCAGGGTCAACGCCGTCTCGTACAGGTCGCCACCCATCGCCTGGACCGGGTCCCACTCGTACTCCGCCGTCCACGAGCCGTCCTCGTGCTGGACGCCGAGCAGGGTCTCCCGCGCCGCCTCGTCCCACCGCGCCCAGTCGACCCCGCCCCGCTGGTGAAGGTCGAGCGCCGCGAAGTGGATCTTCGTCGGCTCGCGCAGCGACGGCGCCGCGAGGTGGGTCAGGAGGAGCTCGACCGGGGGGCGATACGCCTCGAAGTCGAGCTCGCGGTCGCCGAACGGGTCGAGCGCCGCGGTCGCCGCGATCGCGCAGAGCTGGTCCCCCGGGAGGAGGACCTTCCCGGTCGTCGGGTCGACGTCGACCAGCTTCGCGACGAAGCGGCGCGCGCCGGCCGCCGCCCGATCGAGGTTCACGGCGGCGGGGACGCCGGCCGCGCGCGCCGTCTCGAGCGCCATCGCGACCCACGGCGCGGTGATGTCGTCCGCCTCCTGCCGCTCGCGGAACCGGCGCCGCGACCCGAGGTCGTCGAGCCGTTCCAGCGCGTCGGCGAGCAGCGCCTCGTCCCCTCCCCGTCGGAGCGCCCAGCTCTCGGCGAACGCGAGCGTCGCGGTCGCGTGGTTGAACAGGACGACGTCGTCGTCGCCGCGGACCGCGCCGATCGTGCCGTCCTCGAGGCGCTGCGCCCGGAGGTAGTCGAACGCGCGCTCGACGGCCGCCCGATGCAGCCCGCCCGGCACCCCGCGCTCGGCGTTCGCCATCAGCGCCAGCGTGCAGAGGGCGGTCGTCCCGACGCGGGCCTCGGCCTCGCCGCCGTACGGCGACGGATCCCACGAGCCGTCCGGGTCCTGCTGCTGGACCAGCCACCGCATCCCGCGCCGCACCGCGCGGTCGGCCGGGCCGTCGGGACGCTCGACGAACCGGTCGCGCAGGCGGAAGCGGAACTCGACGCGCCGATTGTCGAGCTCGACGAGCTCCTTCCCCTCGCGGACCGCGTCCGCGGGCCACGGATCGAGCGGGCGGCGCGCCGCCCGCTCGACGGGAGAGACCGACGGCAGCGGATCGTCCGGCGGCTCGACGTGGACGTCGCCCGGGAGCGGCGGCTCGAGGCGCGCCAGCTCCTCCGGCGTCGGCGGGCGGTCGTCGATCACGACCGACGGCTCGGACGCCGCGTCCTCGCCGGACGTCGCGTCGCCGCGCTCCGACGGCGCGGGCGCCGTCGACGGGGCGCGCACGACCTCCCCCCCGCCGCCGCGCGACGGGGCCGGGTCCGCGCGATCGGCGCCGAGGACCAGCCAGACGACGAACCCGACGAGATGGACCGCCGCGACCCCGAGCAGGACCCGCAGCCCGGTCGAGGTCCGCAGGCGATGACCGACGTACGCCAGCTCCGCGGCCGCGCGCTCGCCGAACGACGCGCGCCGGACGGCCTCGTCCTCCTCCGCGCGCCGCACCGCCACGAGCTTCCGACGGAGCGACGGCCGGAACGACGGGCTCGCCGCCGGCGCCGCGAGCCTCCGCACGCCGGCCAGCAACGCCTCGGTCCGACGCGCCTCCCGCTCGCACCCGGCGCACGACGCCCGGTGCGCCGCGATCGCGGCCGCCGTCTCCGCGTCGACCTCGCCCAGGGCCAGGTCGACCAGCATGTCCCGCACCTCGGTGCAGCTCGTCATCGGTTCCGCCTCGTCTCCTCGTCCTCCGCGCCCTCCTCGGGGACTCCCATCAGGCGCCGGAGGTTCGCGACCGCCGCGTGGACCCGTGACTTCACGGTCCCCACCGGGATGCCGAGCACCTCGGCGACCTGCTCGTACTTCATGCCCTGTCCGCCGGCGAGCGCCAGCACCGAGCGCTGGATCTCCGGGAGCCGCTCCATCGCCGCCCGCAGTCGGTCGTGGTCCTCGACGTCGACCACCGTCTCGGACGGTCCGCGCTCCTCGCTCGCCACGGCGTCGGCCATCGACTCCTCCTCGCCCTCCACCCCGGTCCGGTCGAGCGACGTCTCGTCCGGCCGCACGCGCCGGCTGCGGTAGACGTCGATCCAGTAGTTCTTCGCGATCCGGAAGACGAACGTCGAGAGCGCCGCGTCGGGCGAGTAACGGTCCCGCGCGCGGTACAGCCGGACGAACACCTCCTGAGCGCAGTCCTCGGCCAGCTGCGGATCGCCGCAGAGGCTCCGGAAGTAGCCGATCAGGCGCCGCTCGAACCGCTCCACGATCTCGTCGAAGGCGGGTCGGTTCATGCGGGCCCAGACCCGGAGGAACGGAGCGCCGCCCCGACGGTTCGCCGGAAACCCGACCGCGCCCGGAGACTCCCGACCGCTCTCGCAACCCGTTTCGTTCGAGAGGGTTCGGACACGCGCTCACGCGCTCTCGGTGATCTCTCGAACGAGGGCGTCCAGGCAGTCGCGGGTCGCCCGGCCGAGGGTGGTGTTCCAGAACGCGCCGGTCTCGAGGCTCCCGCGCTGGGGCGACGGAAGGGCGTCCGTGCCGATCACGACGTCGGCCCCGGAGACCGCGCCCCGGACCAGGGTCCTCCCGGAGGCGTCGAGCAGCCGGTACGACATCTCGACCACGGCGCGACGCCGGAGGCCGAACCGCCCCGCGTGGCGGAAGACGACCGACTCGGTCGCGTCCTCGTCGCGCACCGCCGTCACCGACGTCTCCAGCCGGAACCCGGCGTCGTCCGCGGGGACGAACCGTCCGGTCCGCTCGAGCAGCGCGCCGAGCATCCGGTTCGTCTCGGCGGTCACGTCGGCGACGACCGCCAACGGCGACTCGTTCCGCGTCGGGGGCACGGCCAGCCGGATCCGATCCGCCGGCACGACCGGTCGGATCGGCGGCGGGAGCGTCCGGTCGGGACCGATGCAACCGACCCCGACGAGGGCGAGGCCGAGCGCGAGAGCGTCGCGGCGTCGAACGTGGTTCATGGCTCGTCCTCCTCGGCCGGAATCGCCGACCCCGGCGCGCCGTCCCGGAACTCGCGGTCGAGCCCGGCCAGGAGCCGGGGCGAGCCCTTGGTCCGGAACGTCAGCCGCCGCGTCTCCTCGTCGACGTGCTCGAACCGGACCCAGACCGCCTCGGGCCCGAACCGCTCCGGGTACCGGTCCGCCCATTCCACCGCCACGACGTGCCGCTCGAGCAGGAAATCCTCGAGCCCGATCCGATCGAACTCCTCGACCTCGCGGATGAAGTACGCGTCGAAGTGCTGGAGCGGCGCGCGGCCCCCGTCGTACCGGTGGCAGATGTTGTAGCTCGGGGACTTCACCTTCCGCGGCGGCGCCCCGAGCCCGCGCGCGAGACCCCGGACGAAGCACGTCTTCCCCGCGCCGAGCTCCCCCACGAGGAGGATCGTCTCCCCGCCGTCGAGACGCGCGGCGAGGAGAGCGGCGAGCCGCTCGGTCTCGTCGCGACCGTGGGTGACGAGGGAGAGGATCAAGCGGAGTTCCCGAGGGGTACGTCGGCGCGCGGCATGCCGGGCAGAGTGCCGCGTCGGCGGGAGACGATCAAGTCCACTGCGCGGGGGGCGGGGACCGGTCGCGGATGCGGCGACGGCTTCGCGCCGGGCGAGGGCCGCTTCGCGGGGACACGGCGGGCCGCTTCGCGGGGCCCCTGCGCGGGGGGCGGGGAACGGGGGTCTCGGGGTCTTGGCCGGGACCACGGCGTGGGGGGAACCCGAGGGGAGGGCGACGCGCGGCACGCTCCACCGGCGGCCCGCGTCGCGGGAGCGCGGCCGCGGGTTCGGACGGCGGAGGGTTCGCGGCGGTCGGGCCGCCGGCTCCGCTCTCCACGCTTCGCGCCGCCCGGGGTCTTCCGGTGCTCCGGCGACCCGTCGGGCGGCGCTCGCTCCAAGGCACGCTCGCCGCCCTCCCCTCGGGTTCCCCCCGCGCCTCGGGGTCGCCGGCCCCGATCGCTTCACCCCGATTCTTGGGGTGGGAAAGAAGGCGGAGGGGACCCATGGACGGGCCCGGGGCGGGGCGTCACCCTCTCCGGCCGCCAGCCCCCGGCCCCCCCCCCCCCG
>JAUIEL010000922.1 GCA_030428825.1 bacterium | reverse complement strand
GGAGGACGAGGACGTCGGCGGCGGCGAGGTACGCCGGGACCCTCCGCGGCGCCACCGGAGGGTCGAGCCGGACGTTCGTCGCCCCGAGCCGCTGGACGAGGGCGCGGATCCGCCGCTGGTCCTCCGGCCGACCCCCGACGAGGAGCGCCTCGAACCGCTCCGATCCCGCCGCCGCCTCGACGAGGACGTCCGCCCCCTTCCACGGGTAGAGGTGCCCGGCGTAGACCGCGAGGCGCGCGTCCGGATCGACCCGGAGCGCCCGGCGCGCCTGCTCGCGGGACGGCGGGTCCGCGAACCGCGAGGGGGAGAACCCGTCCGGCAGGACCGTCGCGCGCTCCCGGTCGAGGCCGAGCCCGACGAGGTCGTCGAGCAGACCGTGGGTGATCGTGACGACCCCGGCCGTCCGCCCGAGCGCCCGGACGAGCTCGCGACGCGGCCGCTCGTGGCGCGGGAGGTCGTGCACCTCGAAGAAGAGCGGCTGCGGCGCGCCCCGCCCGCGGGTCAGCGCGGCGAGCGTCCACGGGTCGCGCGAGTAGACGACGCTCCGCGCCGGCTCTCGGCGCAGGCGCCGCCGGACCGCGGCCGCGAAGGTGAGCGACTGCAGGACGAACGGCCCCCGCTGGAGTCTCGTCGGGACCGCGTCGATCCAGTCGATCGTGAAGAGCCGCTCGATCCGCGGCGCGGCGGCGAGGCCGAAGTACCCCGGGATCTCCTCGTCGTCGAGCGGGAAGTCGTTCCGGCGGTCGGGCGCGAGGATCGTGACGTCGACGCCGCGGGAGGAGAGCGCGTCGCACTGGGCGAGGATCTGCGCCGCGTTCGCCCGCTCGCTCGGGATCCGGACGTTGGCGACGTACAGGAGGCGCATCCCCGAGAGTCTACGGGCCGGGCGGCGATCCCGTCCCCGCCGCCCCGCCTTCCGCGCGAGCCGCGCGCCGGCCCCCCGGGCCGAGACGGCGCGACGGGACGCCGGCGATCGCGCGCCGACGTCCCGTCGCGAGGCGAACCGGGCGTTCGCTCAGGGCGCCTGGACCTCGATCCCGTTCGCGGTCGTGAAGCCGAGCGGGGTCGCCGCGTCGGAGGCGAGGAACGTCATCGTGAACGAGAGCCCCGACGCCGACGGCGGGAGGAGGCCCGGGAGGAACGCCGAGCCGTTCCCCGGACCCGCGCCGCCGAGCGGGATCGCGACCTGGATCGGCAGCAGCGTCCCGACGTTCAGGAAGCAGCCGGACGGCCCGAGCGGCGTCGCCGCCTGGGTGAGGCCGAACAGGAGGAGCGCCGTCGCGCCGCCGTGCGCGCCCGACAGCTCGAACGCGACCTGCCCGTTCGTGTCGCAGACCGTCTGCGCGAGATTCGGGGCGAAGCCGCCCGTGCCGGGGCACCCGACGCCGTACTGGATCGCGCACGGCGGACCGACGCAGAGGTTGTCGAGCCCGAAGATCGCGTCGAGCGACGAGATCCCGGTGGTCAGGAAGACGAAGCTCGTCCCGACGAATCCGCTCGGGAGATTGAACGTCTCGAAGTCCGGGGCGCCGCCGCCGCCGTCGACGACGTTGTCCGGGGTGAACGTCATCGACACGCCGCTCGGCATGGCGGTGACCGAGAACGGGAGCTCCTGTCCGCCCGGGAACCCGGAGATGTCGAACTGCGTCAACGCGAACGGCGCCCCGTCGGTCCGGCGCATGATCATGTCGTTGTGCGTGGTGACGACGGTCGTGCCGTTGTAGCCGTACCCGCTGTAGCCGTTCCCG
>JAUIEL010000234.1 GCA_030428825.1 bacterium | reverse complement strand
CGGACGACTTCGCCGCGGAGAGGAGCGCCTTCGTCTTCTCGGCCGAGAAGAGCGGGTCGGCGGCGTCGATCGAGATGAAGAACCGGTCGTCGGTCGCCCGCGCGAACCGCTTGGTCCGGAAGAGCGGGTGGTAGAACTCCGGCAGCAGGTTCAGGACCATCAGCCCGACGAACGTCGTCAACGCCGACAGCAGGACCGTCAGCTCGAACATGATCGGGACGCTCGCCGGGAGGCTCCAGAACGGCTTCCCGGAGATGATGTACGGGTAGTCGACCGCGTTCATCCACCACTGCATCCCGGTCGCCAGGGCGAGGCCGGTCAGGCCGCCGCCGAGGACGATCCAGGGGAGGATGGTCGACTTGATGCCCATCGCGTCGTCGATGCCGTGCACCGGGAACGGCGTGTGGGCGTCCCACTTCGTGTACCCGGCGTCCCGCACCTTCTCGCAGGCCTCGACGAGGTCGTCGACGTTGTCGTACTCGCCGACGACGCCGTGGAGCTTCATCTCGGGCTGCGGCTCGGTCGTGGGGTCGTGCTCGTTCGTCATGAGTCCGTCCGTCCGACTCTCAGTGATGCTTCTTGAGGTGCGCCTGCGGCATCACGCCCTTCACTTCGGCGATCGCCACCATCGGCAGGAACTTCAGGAACAGCATGAACAGGGTGAAGAACAGCCCGAAGCTGCCGAGGAACATCAGCACGTCGACCGCGGTCGGCTTGAAGTAGCCCCAGCTCGACGGGAGGAAGTCGCGCGAGAGCGAGGTGACCACGATCACGAACCGCTCGAACCACATCCCGACGTTCACGAGGATCGCGACGACCATCATGATCGGGATGCTGGTCCGCGCCTTCTTGAACCAGAAGATCTGCGGCGACACGACGTTGCAGAGCGCCATCGTCCAGTACGCCCAGGCGTACGGCCCGAGCGCGCGGTTGATGAACGCGAACTTCTCGAACGGGTTGCCGCCGTACCAGGCGATGAAGAACTCGATCGAGTACGCGTACCCGACCATCATCCCCGTGGCGAGGATGACCTTGTTCATCGCCTCGAGGTGGCGCATCGTGATCAGGTGCTTGATCCCGTAGATCGCGCGCGCCGGCACCGCGAGGGTCAGCACCATGGCGAACCCGGAGAAGATGGCGCCGGCGACGAAGTACGGCGGGAAGATCGTGGTGTGCCAGCCCGGGAGCTGCGACACCGCGAAGTCGAACGAAACGACCGAGTGGACCGAGAGGACCAGCGGGGTCGAGAGCGCGGCGAGGATCAGGTACGCGCGCTCGTAGCGGTGCCACTGCCGGGCCGAGCCGCGCCAGCCGAGCGCGAAGATCCCGTAGATCAGCTTCCGCGCCTTCGTCGTCGCCCGGTCGCGCAGCGTCGCGAGGTCGGGGACGAGGCCGAGGAACCAGAAGAGCAGGGAGACCGTGAAGTAGGTCGAGACCGCGAAGACGTCCCACAGCAGCGGCGAGCGGAACTGCGGCCAGAGGTCCATCTGGTTCGGGATCGGGAAGAGCCAGTACGCGACCCAGACCCGCCCGATGTGGATCCCCGGGAAGAGCCCGGCGCAGATGACGGCGAAGATCGTCATCGCCTCCGCGAACCGGTTGATCCCGGTGCGCCACTGCTGGCGGAACAGGAAGAGGATGGCCGAGATCAGCGTCCCCGCGTGGCCGATGCCGACCCAGAAGACGAAGTTCACGATCGGCCAGCCCCAGGCGACCGGGATCTGGTTGCCCCAGACGCCGACGCCGGTCCAGATCAGGTGGCCGATCAGGCCGAACAGGACGAGGAGCATGACCACCGCCGCGCCGAAGACCGCGAACCAGATGGTCGGCGGCATCTTCGCTTCGACGGGGGCGCAGACCGCGTCGGTGACCGACGCGAAGTCCTGATCCCCCTGCACCAGGGCAGGCGGCTCGAGGACGTCTTTCGGGCTCGTGATCGTCGTCATCGGAGCGAGGACTCCCTAGTGCGCGGAGGGCTTCTCCGCGCCGGCGAGCGCGGGGTTCGGATTCGTGATGCGGGCGAGGTAGGCGGTCCGCGGCTTGACGTTCAGGTAGGCGAGCATCGAGTACGCGCGGGAGTTGCCGTGGTCCTTCACCACGCGGGCGGCCGGGTCGTTCAGGTCGCCGAACCGGATGGCGTCGGACGGGCAGGTCTGCGCGCAGGCCGGCGTGATCTCGCCGTCCCGGATCGCGCGCCGCTCGAGCTTCGCCTTGTTCCGGGCCGACGCGATCCGCTGGACGCAGTACGTGCACTTCTCCATCACGCCGCGCGCCCGGATCGTCACCTCCGGGTTGAAGACCATCTTCAGCACCTCGTTCTCGGCGTCGCCGAGGGTGAGGTGGTAGTTGAAGAAGTTGAAGCGGCGGACCTTGTACGGGCAGTTGTTGGAGCAGTACCGCGTGCCGACGCAGCGGTTGTAGACCATGTCGTTCAGCCCCTCCTCCGAGTGCTGGGTCGCCCCGACGGGGCAGACCTGCTCGCAGGGGGCGTTCTCGCACTGCTGGCACGGCAGCGGCTGCGACACGACCGCCGGGTCCGCCACGTCGCCGCTGAAGTAGCGGTCGATGCGGAGCCAGTGCATCTCACGTCCCTCGAGGACGCGCTCCTTGCCGACGATCGGGATGTTGTTCTCGGCCTGGCAGGCGACGACGCAGGCGTTGCAGCCGGTGCAGTTCGTCAGGTCGATCGCCATCCCCCACCGGTTCCCCTCGTAGGGGTGCGGATCCCAGAGGGACTTCAGCGGCGGTCCGTGGTCGTGCGACTGGACGATGTCCGGGTTCTGCCGGTACGTCTCGACGTCCGCCTCGCGGACCAGCTGGTCGAGCCGTTCCTCGATCCCCTCCTGACCGACCGTGTCGATCATGTGATGGTCCTGGACCATCGCGAGGCGGTGCGTGCGGCGCGTCTTCGTGACCGTCAGGCCCGACCGGAAGTGCGGCGCCGCCGCCGTGCGGAGCTTGTAGGTGTCGAAGCCGACCGGGTCGACCCCGTCCGCCGTCGAACCGCCGATCACGCCGGCCGCGGTCCGGCCGTACCCGAGCGGGACGGTCACCGCGCCGATCGCGTGCCCCGGCATGACGTACGCGGCGATGTCGAGCGAGCGCCCGTCGATCTCCAGCGTCACCACGTCGCCGGTCTCGACGTCGAGCGCGGCGGCGTCGTGCGGCGACAGCAGGGCCATGTTGTCCCACGTCGCCTTCGTCATGAAGTCCGGCAGCTCCTGCAGCCAGCCGTTGTTCGCGAACCGCCCGTCGTACAGGCGCGCGTCGGGGACGAAGTTCAGCTCGAGCTGTCCGTTCTCGACGGCGTCGGTCGCGAAGCCCGACGCGGCGGGCATGGCGGGGAGGCTCCCCTTCACCGACGGGGTCTCCGGCGCCGTCGCCGAGTCGGCGAGCACGCCGTCGTGGATGCACTTCCGCCAGGTCTGCTCGTCGGTCGAGACCTTCTCGTCGAACGTCCGCCGGATCAGGTCGTAGCCGTCGGTCAGCTCGTCGACGGTGACCGTGGCGAGGATCTCGATCGCCGACTTCCCGCCGTGCAGCGGCGCGATCGTCGGCTGTCCGACCACCCACGACCCGTCCGCGGCGCGCGCGTCGCTCCAGGTCTCGAACGGGTGCGCCATCGGCACGTGCCACTGCGACGCCTTGCCGGTCTCGTCGTCGTACAGGCCGACGTGGATCGTCCGCGCGACCTTCGCGTACGCGGCGGCGAAGTCGAGGTCCGCCGGCGCGTCGTAGACCGGGTTGCCGCCGAGGACGAGGAGCGTCTTCACGCGCCCCGCGTTCATGTCGTCGACCAGCGCGCGCATCCCGTCGACGTGCGACGGGCGGGCCGGGCCGGGGACGCGGAGGTACTCCACCGTCTTCCCGGCGTTGCCGAGCCACTGGTTCAGCCGGTGGACGTGCGCGTGGACCGCGGCCGGCTGGTGCGGGCCGACGGTCACGAGGCTGCTCCCCCGGTGCGCCTTCAGGTCGGCGGCGAGCGCCTTCACGAACTTCGCGATCCGCTCGTTCGAGAGGATCGTCGACGCCCCCATCGCCCCCTCGACGCCGATCTCGGCCTTCAGGGCGGCGAGGACCGCGCCGACCAGCCCCGAGCGGAGCGGCAGCCGGTGGTCGGCGGCGGCGCCGGTGGTCGAGAAGTTGCTCTCGATCGCGTAGAGGCGGTTCATCGTGCCCGCGTCCGGGTCGCGGCGGGACGAGAAGTCGCGCGACCACTTCAACGCGGCGGCGCTCGAGCCGAGGAGGTCGTCGTCGAGGCAGACGATCACGTCCGCCTTGTCGACGTGGTACAGCGGCCGGTACTCCTCGCCGAAGGCGACCCGGCTCCCCTCGCGCGCGTGGTCGCCGGAGACCGGCTCCCACTCGACCCACCTCGCGCTCGGCATCGCCGCGAGGAGGCGCGTCCGCATGTCCTCGACGGTCGGCGACGACGTCGACCCGGCGAGGATGCGGAGCCCCTCGCCGCGCGTGCGGCGGAGCGTCATGAACGCCTCGCGGTTCGCCGTCGCGAACGCCTCGACCGTCGTCTCGACCTCCTCCTCGCCGGTGCGGTCGATCACGCCACCGACGCGGTCCGGGTCGTACATCGAGAGGATCGACGCCTGCGCCCAGTGCGTGGTCGCGCCGTTCGACATCGGGTGGTCGGGGTTCCCCTCCACCTTCACCGGACGGCCGTCGAAGGTCGTCAGGAGGAGGGGCGCGGCGATTCCGCCGAGCTCCATCATCGAGGCGAAGTGCTGCGGCACGCCGGGGATGCGGTTCGCGGCGCGCTCGTTCTCGACCGCGATCTTCTCGTCCTCCCACCGGCAGCCGGCGGCCGCCGCGAGCGCGGCCGACGCGCCGAGGAGCTGGAGGAAACGGCGACGCGAGGGCTCGTCGAGCTTCTCGGGGTCGACGCCCGGGAACTCACGCGCGAGCAGCGAGCGGAACTCCGCTTCGTTCTCGATCGACGCGGCGGAGCGGTAGTAGCGCTTGGTCATCGGCTTCGATTCCGTCACGAGGCGTGTCGCTCAGCGGTGGCAGGTGGAGCAGGAGACCTGCGTGTGGACGTCGAACTCTTCCATCAGCCGCTCGCCGAGCTCCCGGCGATCCTCCTCCGGCTCCCAGTCGAGGTCCGTGATCTTGTCGAGCGGCCGCAGGCGCGGCGCCGGATCACGGTGGCAGTCGAGACACCAGCCCATCGAGAGCTCGCTGACGATCCCGACGACCTCCATCGTGTCGACGCGCCCGTGGCACTCGGCGCAGCCGACGCCCTTGTTCACGTGCGAGCTGTGGTTGAAGTACGCGTAGTCCGGGAGGTCGTGGACCTTCCGCCACTCGACCGGCAGCCCCGCGGCGTGCGCCTCGCGCAGCGGCTTCAGGAGCTCGCTCTCCGTCCGGATCTTGTCGTGGCAGTTCATGCAGGTCTGCGTCGGCGGGATCGCCGCGAACGCCGCCTTGTCGACGGTCGTGTGGCAGTACCGGCAGTCGATGCCGAGCTCGCCCACGTGCAGCTTGTGGCTGTACGGAATCGGCTGCTCCGGCTCGTACCCGACGGTGATCGTCTTCGGCGCGAAGCCGAGCCAGACGAGCACGACGGCGTACAGGCCGCCGCCGGCGCCGAGGACGCCGCCGATCTCCTTCAGGCGGTTCGTCCACTGCGGAAAGATGAAGTCCGACATGTCGTTCCGTGGGCCCCGGTGAGGAGTGCGGATCGTGCACGACCCGGGTCGACACACGCACTCGTGCGTCGAGGTTCCCAGTCGCACCTGGAGAGGGGGACGAGCCTAGGTGGAGGTCGCGGAGGAGGGAATGCGGCAAGTTGTCGCACGACCGCGCGAGACCTCCGTTTCGAGGCGGAACGTCCCGCCCCGTCCAGGGTGTGGAGCGAGACGGATCACTTCGTGTAGCCGAGCTGCTCCAGCTCCGTCGCGAAGCGCGGATCGACCGGACGGGCCGCCCGCCCCTCCGCCTGCGCCGCCTGCAGCTCGAGCTGTCTCCGCGCCACGTCGCGGAGCCGGTGGAACGCGTCCCGGTCCTGCCCGACGTGTCCCCTCAGCTCGGACGGATCGGCCTGGAGGTCGTAGAACGCGTCCTTCCCCTCCGGCCGATGGATCAGCTTGTACCGCTGCCCGCGGATCGAGACGTTCATCCCGCCGGGGTAGCCGGGCTTCCGCTGCGCGAAGGCGAGCCTCCCCGGCTCGCCGCGTCCGCCGTCGCGCGCGTACGGGAGGAGCGATCGCGCCCCCAAGGCCGGGTCGGCAGACCGCAGGAGCGTCGGGACCGCGACCCCCGCCGCCTCGAGCAGGGTCGGGAAGACGTCGACCGTCCGGACGAGGTCCGCGGTCCGGCCGACGAGCGAACCGTCGGTGGCATGGACCAGCAACGGGACCGCGACCTGCTCCTCGTACAGCTCCCGGCCGTGCCCCTCGTAGCCGTGCGCGAAGAGCCCCTCGCCGTGGTCGGCGGTGATCAGCGCCGTCGTCCGCCCCGGCGCCGCCCGGTCCGCACCCTCGATCAGCCGGCGGATCTCCCGATCGACGGCGAGGATCTTCGCGTCGTACCGGTCGATCGCCGAGAGGAGCGTGGCCTTCCCCTGCGGCGCCATCGACGGGTTGATCGCGTCGGTCGAGGCGAGGTACCGGAAATGGGCGTCGTCCGCCGGCGCGCCGACCGCCGCGAGATCGGCGGCGACCGGCTCGTCGCGCATCCATTCATGCACGTCGAACAGATGGACCCAGGCGAACGCCCCGGTCTCCCCCTGGGCGTCGAGCCATCGGAGCGCTTCGTCGACCGTCCGGGCCGCCGACCGGTACCGCTCGAACGCCTCCCCCGCCCGCGCCGCCGCCTCGTCGATCGGCTCGGGCGCGTCGAACCGGTCGAACCCGAGGTCGAGCCCGAACAGGAACGAGACGCTGCTGAACGCCCCGGTCCGGTATCCGGCGTCCCGGAGGAGCGCCGCGAGCGGGAGCGCGTCGTCGCCGAACGACATCCCGTTCTCGAGGACGCCGTGCTGGGCCGGGTAGAGCCCGGTCATCATCGAGGCGTGGCTCGGGGCGGTGTGGCTGGCCGCCGAGGCCGCGGTCTCGAAGACGAGCGAGCGCTCGGTCAGCGCCGCGAGCCACGGCGCCGTCGGCCTCGGGTAGCCGTGCCACGGCAGGTGGTCGGCGCGGAGCGTGTCGATCGTGACGAGCAGGAGGCGGTGCGGCCGGCCGCTCGCCCCCGCGCCGCCTCCCGCCGTTCGGTCGGCGCACGTCGGCCAGGCGAGCGCGGCGAGGACGAAGACGAACGGAAGGAGGGTCGCGGGCCGGATCCGGCTCATGAGCGCGGAGCGTACTTGTTCAGCTTCCGCTGGAGGGACCGGCGGTGGATGCCGAGCCGACGCGCCGCCTCCGAGATGTTCCCGCCGCAATCGGTCAGGACGCGCTGGATGTGCTCCCACTCGATCCGCGCGAGCGTCGGCGCCTGATAGTCGGTCTGGACCGCCTCGTTCGGCTTCTCGCCGCGCTCGAACGCGGCGAGGATCTCGTCCGCGTCCGCGGGCTTCGGGATGACGTTCTCGGCGCCGAGCTTCACCGCCTCGACCGCGGTCGCCATGCTCCCGTACCCCGTGAGGATCAGGACCTTCGTCGACGGGTCGATCGTCTTCAGCTCGCGGAGGAGCTCGACGCCCGTCCCGCCGGGCATCCGGAGATCGACGACGGCGAGCTCGGGCGAGTCCTCGCGCGCCGCCTCCAACGCCGCCTTCACGTTCCCGGCCGTCCGGACGTCGTATCCCCGCGTCCGGAACGATCGCGCCAGCCGCTCGCGGAAGATGGCGTCGTCGTCCGCGATCAGGAGCGTCGGCGGCGTCCCGTGATCGTCGGTCGCACTCGGGGTCGGGCGGTCGGTCATCTCGCGTCCTTCGGTCTCGTTCGGTCGGTCCGGTCGGTCGGGTCGGTCGGGTCGGTCCCGGCGGGGACGATTCCGCACAGCGTACCCCCTCAGGAGGCGCCCGACGCGGCCGATCCGTCGTCGGGCGGACGGACCGCCGCGAGGGGGAGCCCGACGGTCACCGTCGTCCCCTCGCCGGGGCGCGAGTCGAACGTGATCCGCCCGTCGAGCCGCTCGACGACCGACTGCGAGAGGAACAGACCGAGCCCCATCCCCTCCCCCGGTTCCTTCGTGGTGAAGAACGGGTCGGTTGCACGTTCGAGCGTCTCGCGCGTCATCCCCTCGCCGCGATCGCGGACGACGACGAGCAGTTCGTCCTTCGACTCGCTCACCTCGAGCCGGATCGGACCGCGGTCCTTCGACGCGTCGAGCGCGTTCTTCACGATCTGCCGGAGCGCGAGGGAGAGCGCGCGGCGCGGC
The DNA here is from genome assembly GCA_030428825.1 of bacterium. Classification (GTDB taxonomy): domain Bacteria; phylum Planctomycetota; class B15-G4; order B15-G4; family JADJEK01; genus JAUIEL01. Next base: position 1,063 of record JAUIEL010000234.1, on the reverse strand, counting down.
AGGCGGAGCGGCCGGCGGCGCGTCCCAGGGCGGACCGCGATCTCGACGTGGTCGCGACGGCGGAGGTTCTGCAGGGTGGCGTCGATCAGCTCGTCGACCGTCCCGACCACGACGTTGTCGGCCGCGCTCTGCCCGGCGTCCGCCGCCATCTGGTCGATGATCTGACGGCAGCGGGAGACCTCCTGCCGGATCAACCGCGCGTCCTCCGCCGCCTCGTCGTCCGGGAGGGCGCGCGCGAGCGCGATCTCGAGGTCCTTCGCGATCACCGCGATCGTCGAGAGGGGGGACGCGAGTTCGTGCGCCGCGCCGGCCGCGAGCGTGCCGAGCGCCTCGAGCCGCTCCGAGCGCGCCTTGCGGCTCCGCACGCCCTCGAGACTCTCCTCGAGCGCGTTCCGCTCCGCCGTGAGTCGCGTGACGAAGACCGCGACGGTGGTCGCCGCCATCACCGACGCGACGAGGAGTCCCTTCAGGTAGAGGCTCATCCGCTCGCCCGGCATCGTCGGCGCGCCGTCGACCGGCGGCGAGCGGTACCCCATGTCGACGAGCTCCGGGAGCGGGACGTGCGCGAAGAAGAGGGTCGCGAAGCTCGCCAGCGCGAGGAGCGTGACCCCGCCGGCCCAGACCGGCGGGAGCACGACCGCCGCCAGCACGATGTTCACCATGTAGAAGACCGAGAACGGGTTGGTCGGCCCGCCGGTGAAGAAGAGGAGCACCGTGAGGAGGACGATGTCGAGGAGAAGGATCGTCCCGATCGCGACCTCGAGCCGCCGCGCGACCTTCGCCGGCGCCGCGCGATCGCTGGTCTGCGCGTTCCGCCAGCCTGCGAGGACGATGTTGGTGAACGCCTCCAGCAGGAGCACGGCGATCAGGACGTCCGTCGGCAGCGGGATGCCGAACCAGAGCTCCACGAGCAGGATCGTCGCGAGCTGACCCGCCGCGGCGATCCACCGGAGCTTCAGGATCCACGAGAAGTTGATCCGCGCGCGCTCGAGCTGGCCTTGAGGAGTGACCGTCACCATGCGGAGCGGATCGTACGAGGGGCGGGGAGGGGGTCGGGGTGGTT
>JAUIEL010000921.1 GCA_030428825.1 bacterium | reverse complement strand
GATCTGGTGGCGATCGTCGTCTGCCGCTCGCTCGGGCCGCTGATGACCGCGATCATCGTCGCCGGCCGGTCCGGGGCGGCGTTCGCGGCGGAGCTCGGCACGATGAAGGTCTCGGAGGAGATCGACGCCCTCCGGGTGATGCGGCTCGATCCGATCGGGTTCCTCGTGCTGCCGCGGGTCCTCGCGCTCTGCCTCGCCGTCCCCGCGCTCACCGCGCTCGGCGACCTCGCGGCGCTCCTCGGCGGCCTCCTGGTCGGCGGCGCGCACCTCGGCGTGCCGCCCGAGACATACGTCGACCGGACGCAGGAGGCGTTGTCGTTCGCCCACGTCTTCACCGGGCTCCTGAAGAGCGTCTTCTTCGGCCTCGCCATCGCGCTCGTCGCGTGCGAGCGCGGGCTCTCCACGCGCGGGGGCGCGGAGGGCGTGGGGCGGTCCACGACCTCGGCGGTCGTCACCATCATCTTCCTGGTGGTGATCCTCGAGGCGCTGTTCACGTTGCTGTTCAGCGTGTGGGGGGTGTGACGTGATCCGGGCGCGCGGACTCTCGATCGGTTACGGGGCGCGGCCGCTGATGCGCGACCTGTCGTTCGACGTCACGGCGGGCGGGGTGTTCTGCATCCTCGGGGGGTCGGGGACGGGGAAGTCGACGCTGCTCCGGACGCTCGTCGGTCTCGTGCCGCCGCTCGCGGGAGAGGTGGCGTTCGAGGCGCCCGAGCCGGCGGGCGGGGCGCCGCCGTACGGCGTGATGTTCCAGTCCGGCGCGCTGTTCGGCTCGATGACCGTGGCCGAGAACGTCGCGCTCCCGATCCGGAGCTGGACCCGGCTCGAGCCGCGGGAGATCGACGTCATCGTGCGCGCGCGGCTCCGGCTCGTCGGGCTCGACGGGTTCGAGCACCACCTCCCGTCGGAGATCTCCGGCGGCATGGCGAAGCGGGCCGGCATCGCGCGGGCGCTCGCGCTCGATCCGCCGCTCCTGTTCCTCGACGAGCCGTCCGCCGGCCTCGACCCGATCACCGCGTCGGAGCTCGACGACCTCGTCCGGACCCTGGTGGAGAGCCTCGGCACCACGATCGTCGTGGTGACCCACGAGCTCCCCAGCATCTTCCGGATCGCCGACGACTGCATCCTGCTCGACAAGGAGGAGCAGGGGATCATCGCGCGCGGCGACCCGCGGGAGCTCCGGGACGGCAGCGCCGACGAGCGCGTCCGCCGCTTCTTTCTCCGTCGATCGAGGGAGGTCGTCGCATGAGCGAGACCACGAACCGTTGGAAGCTCGGCCTGTTCGTCGTCCTCTCGGCGACGGTCCTGTTCGGATCGGTCTTCTGGCTCGGCGCCGGGCAGTACCGGAAGGAGAAGCTGAGCGGGGTGACGTTCTTCCACGAGTCGGTGCAGGGGCTCGACGTCGGCTCGGACGTGAAGTTCCGCGGCGTCGAGGTCGGGCGCGTCTCCGCGATCTCGTTCGCGAACAACACCACGCCGCGGGTCGAGTTCGAGGCGGTCGAGGAGCGGCTGCGCGAGCTCGGCCTCGAGGTCTCCCCCGACGGGCCGCGGCCGGTGACCATGGACCTGCGCGCGCAGCTCGTGTCGTCCGGCATCACCGGCCTGAAGTTCGTCCAGCTCGACCTCGCGGCCGAGGGGGAGGCGGTGCCGGCGCCGGCCGAGCCGCCGTCGCGGTTCGACTTCTACATCCCCTCGCGGCCGTCGACGACGAAGGGCGTGGAGGACGCGGTCACGCGCGCGCTCGACGGG